>CAYNJD010000005.1:0-30724 GCA_964397355.1 uncultured Mycobacterium sp.
CGGCGAGTCGACGCCATTTGACTTTGATGCCTTCCTCGACCGCAAGCGAACCGACACGTCACGCAACCGGTGAGTGTTCGATACCTGCTCTCACCTGCCGCCCAAGCAGACTTGGAACAGATCTGGGATTACACCGAGGACCGGTGGGGAATCGATCAGGCTGACAAGTACCTACGCGAAATCCAGTACGTGATCGAGCGTGTCGCCGCGAACCCGCAGATCGGCTGAGCCTGCAACGAGATCCGGCGCGGCTATCGGAAGCTCTCTGCCGGCTCGCACATGGTGTTCTATCGACTGACTGTCGAAGGTGTTGTCGACATTGTCCGCGTGTTACACCAACGGATGGACATCGACCGGCACCTGTGACTCTCCCGCGCCTTCTGCTACCCGCGCCCCGCCGTCGCGAACCGCTGGTCGGTGTAGCGGCGCAGATTCGACAGGAAGCGGCGGAACGCCAGGTTCATCAGCGGGCCGCTCACCGGGGAGAACAGCTTCGCCGGTCCGGTCAGCCGGTTGGCCAGCGTCCAGGTGAGCCGACAGCCCTGCGCGGTGGGCTCGATCCGGTAGTCCTCGACGAAGACCGCCAGCGCCGACGTCGAGCTCTCGTTGAACCGAAACGCCATGTGCTGTCCCGGTTCCCACGCCAGGAACTCTTCGTTGCCGACGATGCCGCCGCGCATGTCGACCATGCGGGTGGTGCCGACACCGTGCGGTTCGGGGCTGGTCCAGGTCACGTTGGTGATGACGCTGGCCCAGTGCGGCCAGGCCTCGGCGTCGGCCAGCACCTCCCACACCTGGTCGGGGGTCACCGCAAGATCGACACTGTTGCTGAACCGCTGCGGTGCCACCTCGATGAAGCCGAGATCGACCTGCTCGCAGGGATACATCCGGGACAACTGCTGATTTCCTTTCTGTTCCGGGCGGCTAGCGCGCGCCGCGCACCAACCGGCCCGGCCGTGCTCCGGTGTCGACGCCGCCGCGGCGGGTGACGGTTCCGCTGACGATCGTGGCGTCATAACCGCTGGCCCCCTGCAGCAGCCGGCGCCCACCGGCCGGCAGGTCATACGCCATCCGAGCCGGGTGCAACGTCAGCGCAGCCATGTCGATCACGTTGATGTCGGCCTTCTTGCCGACCTCGATGACACCGCGATCGGTCAGGCCGAACAGTTGCGCGGTGTCACGGCACTGCTTGCGCACCACGTACTCCAGCGGCAGCTTGTCGCCGCGATGCCGGTCACGCGCCCAATGCGTCAGCAGGAACGTCGGATAGGAGGCGTCGCAGATCAATCCGCAGTGCGCACCGCCGTCGGACAGCCCCAGCACCCCGGCCGGGTGGGTGAGCATCTCACGGATCGCGTCGTGATTGCCGTCGGCGTAGTTGAAGAACGGCAGCATCAGCATCGCCCCGGCGTCGTCGCGCAGCATCAGGTCATACAGCGTCGACAGCGGGTCCTGCCCGCGCGCCGCGGCGATCGCGGCCACCGAGCGGTCCGGGGTCGGCTCGTAGTCCGGCGGATCTCCCAGATCGTAGATGCGGTGCAGCGAGTGCTGCACCAGCGCGAACATCCCATCGAACTGCAGCGAGGTGTCCACGGGCAGATCCGCCTCGGCCAGAATCGCCGCCTTGACCGCCGGATCGGCAAGCCGCTGCGCCAGCTCCTCGGTGCTGCATTCGGCCTTCAATCGCCGGTAGGTCGGCCGGTGGGTGAAGGCGTGATGGCCCGGGAAACCGAGCAGCATCCCGAACGGCCGGGCGGCGATCTGCGGGTAGAGCGCGCTGCCGGCCTGGTGGGCGGCGGCGGAGATGTCGAGTTGCTCACGCCACAGGTTCGGGTCGGCGTCGACCTGGATCAGCGCGAACGACAGTGGGCGGTCGATCTCCGCGGCGAGCCGCTGCATCCACTCGAGTTCCTTCTTCGGCGCGACGATGTCCTCGCCGGCGGTACCCTGCGGGGCCAGCTCGAACACCGCCTGCCCGCCGGCCGCCATGGCGCGGCCCAGCCCGAACAGTTCGTCTTCGGCGGCGAAGGTGCCCGGCACCGGCTCGCCGTCCATCGCGCGGTGCGCCAGCGTGCGCGACGTCGAAAAGCCCAGTGCGCCGGCCTCGATCGCCTCCTGCACCAGTCGGCTCATCGCGGCGATGTCATCCGGGGCGGCCGGTTCGTTGCGGGCGCCGCGGTCGCCCATGGCGTAGGCGCGAATCGCGCCGTGGGCGACCTGGCTGCCGACGTCCACGGCGAAGCTCTGCCGATCCAGGGCGTCGAGGTAGTCCGGGTAGCTCTCCCAGCCCCAGGTGATGCCCTCGGTCAGCGCGGTGCCCGGGATGTCTTCGACGCCCTCCATCAGCTTGATCAGCCACTGTTCGCGGCCGGGCTTGACCGGGGCGAACCCCACGCCGCAGTTGCCGCTGACCACCGTGGTCACCCCGTGCCCACTGGACGGCTCCAGCAGACTGTCCCAGCTCACCTGCCCGTCGTAGTGGGTGTGGATGTCGACGAACCCCGGCGCCACCACCCGGCCGGTGGCGTCGATCGTCTCGGTTGCCTGCCCGCTCAGACCCGGATCATCGGCTCCGGTGCGGCGATGCACCGCCACAATGCGCCCGTCCCGGACGCCGACATCCGCCGGGTAACGGTCGGCTCCCGTGCCGTCGACGACGGTGCCACCGGTGATCGCGAGGTCATACACAGCCGTCTCCTTCGGTCGTGGTGCCGGGCCCGCCCAGCAAAGGCATTGATCAGTCTGAACACATTTCGATAATGTGTGCAAGTGCCCGGCGCCACCGCATTGAGAACACTCCCGCCGCCGCTGCTCGCCGCCGCCACCGACACGCTGCGCCAGCTGGGTCCGCGGCGCTTCAGCCTCACCGCCGTCGCCGAAGCGGCCGGCGTATCCCGCGGCACCGTGCACAACATGTTCGGCACCCGCGGCGACGCCATCGCCGCCGCACTGGAGCAGCTGTCCTCGGCGTTCATCGAAACCATGGCCACCGAGGTGAACGAGCAGGACACCCTGGCCGAACAGGTGGCGGCCGCGGCGGTGCTGATCGCCGCGCACCGCCGCAGATCGACGGCCGAGCCCCGCGCGATCAATCAGAGTGTGCTGGTGCTGCTGCTCGAACACGGCGGCGAGGAGTTGATGCGGCGGTCGGTGCAGCTGTGGACACCGCTGGTGCGCGCCGCGCAACGCCGCGGCGAAGTCAACGATGCGCTCGACGCGAGCCGCGCCGCCGAATGGATCGTGCGGCTGCTGTTCAGCTTCGAGTTGCTGCCACCGATGCGGGTGAACCTGGACAATCCCCGCGCGGTGCGCCGGTTCATCTGCGACCACCTCGTCATCGGTCTGGGCGGAGCCGGGCATGACTGAACCCTCCCCGCTGGTGCTGCGCGTCGATGAACGCGAGCTCGATGACCTTCGCCACCGCCTCGCCAGCACCCGCTGGCCGGCCGAGATCGACGGCGCGGGCTGGGATTACGGCACCGACCAGGGCTTCCTCAAGGCGGTGCTGGATCACTGGCTGCACCGCTACGACTGGCGCCGTGTGGAAGCCGAGGTCAACTCCCTCGGTTCGCACGTCACCCGGGCGGCCGGGCAGCGTGTGCACTTCCTGCACGCCCGCTCCGCCGAAGCCGACGCGATCCCGCTGCTGATCACCCACGGCTGGCCCGGGTCGATCGTGGAGTTCCTCGACGTCATTCCGCTGCTGCGTAAGCGATTCCACGTCGTGGCGGTGTCCATGCCCGGCTACGGGTTCTCCGGGCCCACCCACAGCCGCGGCGTCGACGTGGCCGCGGTGGCGGCGGCGGCCGACGCCGTGATGGCACAACTGGGCTATGACCGCTACATCGCCCAGGGCGGCGACTGGGGTGCGCTGGTCACCCGCGAACTCGGTGAGCACTACGCCGGACGTGTGGCTGCGATTCACTCCAACATGCTGTTCGCGCCACCCGACCGCGACGACCCGGAGCTGCTGGCCGCCATGACGGAGACCGAGCAGGCCGCCATCATCGCCGCGGCGGAACGCACCGCCGACGGCACCGCGTATCTCAACCAGCAGTCGACTCGCCCGCACTCGCTCGGTTTCGGTCTCGACGACTCGCCGGCGGGTCTGGCCGGCTGGATTCTGGAGAAGTTCCACATCTGGTGCGACATCCGGGCGGGCATGCCGATCAGGACCGATCGGCTGATCGACAACCTGATGTTCTATTGGCTGCCGGTGACCGCGACCTCGGCGGCGCGGCTGTACTGCGAATCCGCCCGCGCGGCCAGCGGCCCGCTCAGCAAGTGGGCGGGCCGGGTCGCGGTGCCCACCGGCTACGCCGTCTATCCCTACGAGATTCTGCAGACCCCGCGGGCGTGGGCCGCGCATCGCTACAACCTGGTGCACTACAGCGTGCAGGACCGCGGCGGGCACTTCGCCGCCTTCGAGCAGCCGGCGCTGTTCGCCGCCGACCTGGCGGCGTTCGCCGACGTGCTGGTGGAACAGCGGGTGTTTTAGGCCCGGCCGGCCACCCGCTGCCGCAGCGGGCGCTGCCGCACGATCGTCGGCCACCAGAACCACGGGCCGTAGATCCGCACCAGGCACGGCACGATGAACGACCGCACCACCAAGGTGTCCAGCAGCAGACCGATGCACACCGTGGACCCGACCTGGCCGATGGTCCGCAGATCGCTGGCCAGCATCGCGAGCATGGTGAACGCGAACACCAGGCCGGCCGAGGTCACCACACCGCCGGTACTTCCCAGCGCCCGGATCAGCCCGGTGTTCAGTCCCGCGCCGAGTTCCTCCTTGAGCCTGGCGATCAACAGCAGGTTGTAGTCCGATCCGACCGCCACCAGGATGATGAACGTCAGCGGCAGGATCATCCAGTGCAGGTGCAGCCCGACCAGATGCTGCCAGATCAGCACCGACAACCCGAACGCCCCGGCATAGGAGAAGGCCACGGTTCCAGGAATCACCAGGGCCGCCACCAGGCTTCGGGTGATGACCAGCATGATCAGGAAGATCAGCACGAACGCGGCGATCGCGGCGATCAGCAGGTCCGAGTGCGAATACAGCTGGATGTCTTGATTGTTCGAGCCCGAACCGCCGATGTAGATCTTCGCGCCGGCCAGCGAGGTCTCCTTCAACGCGATCTTGACCGCGTCGGGAAACTTCTCCACATGCTCGATGCCCTCGGGTCCCATGGCGTTGCCCTCGTGGGTGACGATGAACCGGGCCGCCTTGCCATCCGGTGACATCATCAGCTGCATCCCGGTCTTGATGTCCTCGTTGTCGAAGGCCGGCCGCGGAATGTAGAAGAAGTCGTCACTGCGGGAGGCGTCGAAATCGTTGCCGACATTGATCATGTCGTCGAACGTCTGGTCGGTGTTCTCCGCCTGAATGCTACTGGGGCCATAGGTGTTCACGATCAGCGCCCGCAGCGCGATCTGGTCGTCGGCCATGGTGTTGAGCTGCGCGACCAGCTGCGGCAGTAGCGAATCGACGACCTCCAGGGACGACACCGCGTTCTTGATGTTCTCCGCCAGCTTGTCGACGCTGTCCATCATGTCCCACAGCGATCGGAACGCCCAGCAGACCGGGATGTCATAACAGTGCGGCTCCCAATAGAAGTAGCTGCGGATCGGGCGCATGAAGTCATCCAGGTTGGAGATCTCCTCGTCCATCTGCTCGGTGAGGGCCTGCATCTCCTCCATCGTCAGCACGGTGGAATGCATTTCGTCGGCCAGCTTCTGGGTCAGCGCGATGGTGGTCTGCAGCACCTCGACGGTGTGCCCCATGATCTGCGCCTGGCTCTCGGTGTTGGCGTTCTGCTCCCGGGTGAACGGCAGCTGCTGGCCGTTGGCGCTGCCCTGCACGGTGAACAGGTAGGGCAGCGAGGCGTGCTCGAGGGCGCGGCCCATCGGTCGGGTGATGCTCTGCACCATCGCCACGCCGGGCAGCCGGATGAGCGCCTTGGCCACCCGGTCCAGCGAGATGAAATCCGCCGAGTTGCGCATGTCGTGGTCGGATTCGACCATCAACATCTCGGAGAACAGTTTGCTCTTCGGGAAGTGCCGGTCCGCCGCGGCGAACCCCAGGTTGGCCGCGGAGTCGCGCGGCTGATACGTGCGGTCGTCGAAGCTGACCTGATAGGTGGGCACAAAGACCGCTCCGACGGTCACCAGGGCGGCGCTGGCGGTCAGAATCGGCTTGGGCCAGCGCACCACGCTGGTGGCGATCCGCCGGTACAGCCGCGCCTTGACCTGCCGTCGGGGATCGAACAGTCCGATGAGGCTGCCGACGCTGAGCACGGCGGGTCCGAGTGTCAACGCTCCCACCACCGTCAACACCATGCTGATGGCCACCGCCGGCCCCATGGTGTTGAAGTAGTTCAACCGGGCGAAGCTCAGGCAGAACGCCGCACCGGCGATCGTGAGCCCCGAGCCCAGGATCACGTGCGACACCCCGCGATAGGCGGTGTAGTACGCCTGCTCCCGGCTTTCGCCGGCCAGGCGGGCCTCGTGATAGCGGCCCATCAGGAAAATGCCGTAATCGGTTCCGGCCCCCAGGGTCAACGCGACAACCAAGTTCACCGCGAACGACGACAACTGGATGTAGCCGAAATGCCCGAGGGTGGCGATCACCCCCTTGGCGGCCAGCATCAGAATGAGCACCCCGAAAAGCGGTACCAGCATGGTGATGTAGGACCGGTAGACCAGCAGCAACATGAAGATGATCAGGAAGATCGTCGCGATCGTGATGTTGTTGAGGCTCTTGTTGGCCGTGGCCACGGTGTCGGCCGCCAGCGGGGCCGCGCCGCTGACGTAGACGCTCAGCCCCGGCGGCGGATCCGAGGTCGCGACGGTGTGGCGCACCGCGGCGACGGAGTCGTTGGCCTCCATCTGGCCGATGTCACCGGCGAGCCGCAACAGCACGTAGGCGGCCTTGCCGTCCAGGCTCTGGGCGCCGGCCGCGGTGATCGGCTTGCCCCAGGTGTCCATCACGTACTGGACGTGTTCGGGGTCGTCCTGCAGCGTGCGCACCAGTTCGTCGTAGTAGCGGTGGTCGGCCTCGCCCAGCGGGCGGTCGGCCTCCAGCACCAGCATCGTCATGCTGGTGGAGGTGGATTCTTCGAACTTCTCCCCGATCGCCAGCATCGCGGCCTGCGAGGGTGCATAGGTCGGGACCATCGGTCCGGCGAGTTCCTCGGCGACTCGCTCCACCTGTGGCACAAAGGTATTCGTCACCACCGCCAGCAGCGCCCAAAACACGATGATCGGTATCGCCAGCAGCCGGACCATTCGGGCCACCAGCGGACGCGGCCGGCTCATGCGGACTTCACCCGGCAGGTGATATCGGCGTTGTCCCGGGTGTTGGTGTGCTCGTCGCGGATCACGTCGTCGACGAGGATGCGGCACCCGACGTAGTCGCCGCGCACCTGCACCGAGATGCTGCCGGATACCACCGTCAGCATCGTCGTCTCGTCGTGCGCCCACGGCAGGGTGTCCGACTCGACGGTGTGCGGGTGCCCGTCGATATCGAGGTAGGAGATCAACGCGCCGTCTCCCACCGAACCGAAAACCTGGTAGCTGAGCTTCTTGGGGTTGAACTGTTCGGGGGCCTGCGGCGGGTTGACCGTCAAAATCGGTCCCGGAGCCGACAACCGGTGGACCTTCCACATCCCCAGTGCGCCCAAGCTGATCGCGATGATCGCGACCAGCGGCAGCCAGGTCCGCGCCAGCAGCGACCGGGAGCTCACTGGGCTTCCCCCTGCGAAGCCGCCGGCAGGCGCTTCTTCAGCTTGGCCGTCCGGAGCAGTTGAGCGGTCACGTTGCACGCCCCGAACATCGGGATCAGCCCGAGAAAGGTGCGCTGCGACGGCGTGGCACCGTGGAGTTGCTCCAGGCTGCCGAGCACATAGAAGCAGCCCAGCGAGAAGATGGCGGCGGGGATGCAGAAGGCCAGTGGCGAGCGCTGGTCGGCGATGACGCGGCCGGCGAACTCCAGCTCCTGCGATGACAGCGGTTCGCGGTTGCGCACTTTGGCCAGCACGGCTTTCCGGGCCCCGATGCCTTCGCTGATCGGCAGCGGCGTCCGATTCCGCAGCCGACGGGCGTAGCCGAACACGCCGGTGGCGAAAGCCAGTAGCGCCACGAACGCGACCGCGGCCAGGTCACCGAACAGGTGCCAGTTCGTCCCGAGCAGATTCCAGTTCACCGCGACACTCGCCCCCTCGTCATGCACAGTGGGTGCGGCACACCCCGGTGGACTTGAATATCCGATACCGGAGCTTATACGCCTTGTTATCGGACGTCAACGTCTCATAAATAGACGAACCTGCGGCTATGATCGGGGAATGAACCTCGACCGCCGGGAGCTGACCGGTTCGCAATCGCGCACGCGAGCGGCGATTCTCCAGGCAACGGCGTCAGTGCTCGCCCGGGACCGCACCGCCACGCTGCCCGAGATCGCCGCCGCCGCCCAGGTTGCGCGCTCGACCCTGCACCGCTATTTCGCCGACCGGGATCGGCTGATCTACGAAACCACACTGGATTCGATCCGGGTCATCAGCGATATTCTCGCGGCGGCGGCAACCGACGAGGGCCCGGCGATCGACGCGATGCGGCGCGCGATCACCACGCTGGCCCCCGAGGGTGATCGGATCGTGTTCCTGTTCGCCGACCCCGCGGTGTTACGTGACATCCCCGCCGAGCAGCTGCCGGACTCCGCACCGATCCTCGAACTCATCATCCGCGGCCAGCGGGAAGGAGCGTTCGACCCCGAGCTCACCCCGGAATGGATTCGCACCGCACTGTTCGGGCTGCTGGTCAAGGCCTGCAGCGAAGCGGCGCACGGCATCGTGCCGCGTCACAGCATCGTGCCGACGCTCACCCGGATCTTCGAACGCGGCGTGACAGCCGGCTGATCGCCCTTCGCTTTTCGCCGGACACCGACCGGCAACGGTGTCATCATCAGCTGCAGCAGACCATCGCTTTTGCAGTCCGCGACGTGAGGACACCACCATGGGCGAGCGGGTGATCGACCGGCTGATGGCCATCGGCGACCAGTTGCGCGAACAGGCCGGCGAGGCGGAGAAGATCGGCCGATTGACCGATCAAACGGTCAAGGCCATGAAGGACACCGGATCGATCCGGCTGCTGCAGTCGACCAAACACGGCGGGTATCAGGCGCATCCCCGGGAATGGGCCGAGACGGTGATGGCCACCGCGGCGCTGGACCCCTCGGCGGGCTGGGTTGCCGGCGTGGTGGGCGTACACCCGTATCAGTTGGCCTACGCCGATCCCCGCGTCGGCGACGAAGTGTGGGCCGACGACGTCGATACCTGGATGGCCTCGCCGTACGCGCCGCAGGGCCTGGCCAAGCCGGTCGAGGGCGGCTACCTGTTCAACGGCCGGTGGCAGTTCAGTTCCGGCACCGACCACTGCGACTGGATCATTCTGGGCGCCATCGTCGCCGGTGACGACGGTATCCCCGTCATGCCGCTGGCCATGCGGCACATGATCCTGCCCCGCAGCGACTACGAGATCGTCGACGACTCGTGGAATGTGGTGGGGCTGCGCGGAACCGGCTCCAAGGACGTCATCGTCAAGGACGCATTCGTGCCCGACTACCGCGCGATGGACGGCCTGAAGGTGATGGACGGCAGCGCCCAGCGCGAAGCCGGCATGACCGACCCGCTGTATCTGATGCCGTGGTCGACGATGTTTCCGCTCGGCATCTCCTCGGCGGTCATCGGGATCGCGGAAGGCGCGCTGGCCACACATCTGGACTATCAGCGCGAGCGGGTCAGCGCCACCGGCACCGCGATCAAAGACGACCCTTACGTCATGTATGCCATCGGCGAGGCGGCAGCCGATATCAACGCCGCCCGACAAGAGCTGCTGGCCAACGTCGACCGGATCTACGACATGGTTGCCGCCGGTAAGGAGGTCGGCTTCGCCGACCGTGCCGCCGGCCGCCGCACCCAGGTTCGTGCGGTGTGGCGTGCGGTAGGCGCCGTCGATGAGATCTTCGCCCGCTCCGGCGGTAACGCGTTGCGGATGGACAAGCCGCTGCAACGGTATTGGCGCGACGCGCACGCCGGGCTCAATCACGCGATCCATGTGCCCGGCACCACGTTCCACGCCGCAGCGCTCAGTTCGCTGGGAATCGAACCGGAGGGTCCGCTGCGGGCCATGATCTGAGCGGCCCCGGTCAAGCTGGACAGCGCGACTCGGGATCTGACGGCGCGACGGCGATACGTGCTGCCGGGACTGCGGCAGGCACCGGGGCCAGGAGTAGCCCGGTGCGCGCCGGCTCCGGTTCCGCGGCGGCTCGTCTCGCCTCCCTACCGCAGGGGTTTTTGCCCGGCTTATAGCGACAACTGCCGGCAGGTTCTGACCGCCGGATGAATTTGTCGCTATAAGCCGGGCACAACACCATATGGTTCAACGCCGTCAGGGCACCGGCGTCCGGCCGCCGCGCAGCCGTCGCCCGGTTCCCACTCGGCGTTTGGCTCAGGCCATCCGCTTGAGCGCCAGCCCGCCTTCGAAGGGCCGGTAGCCGAACCCGCCGGGCGCCACGTAGCCGGTGTCGCCCAACGGTGTCGCCACCTCGGCGACGGTGGGACCGATCTCGGCCGCGACGGGCGCCAGGGCGTCGAGATCGAACCGGTACAGCCGGGCCGCGTTGCCGCCCAGGATCTTCCGGCACTCCTCTTGCGTGCGGTCGTGCAATGCCCAGCGGATGGCCAGTTTGGAGTGCGGCGCGAAGCCCTCCTCGTGCGGATAGTCGCTGCCCCACATGATGTGGTCGGCGCCCAGGTAGTCGATCGTCATCGCGTCGTAGGGCGCCAGCTCGCTGGCCAGATAGCAATTCCGCCGGGCGTATTCGCTGGGAAGCAGCGTCATGTCGTCGACCGATGACCCGCCGAACATCCCGTAGGTGCGGTTGTGCGCTTCGGTCTTCATCATCGGCACCATGGCATCGAGCATCGCCAGCTGCTGCTGCACCCACAGCGTGCCCTGCTCGGTCGGCACGAACCGCAGTGCGGGGTACCGCTCGAACACCCCGGCGAGGATCAGGTGGCCCAGGGTGCGCTGGGCCCACAGCGCCATCTCGGTGATCAGCACCGCATTCGACGCGGGCTGATCCATCGGCATCTCCGGGCTGCCGGCCCCGGCGTGCTGCACCACGGTCAGGTCCAGCTCCGCGCACAGCGCCCAGATCGGTTCATATCGGGTGTGAAACAGCGGGGCCACCTGCGGATCGCCCGGTGAGACGGCCGGGATGAGCACCCCGCCGAAGCACGGCTGCGCCGCGCCCCAGCGAATCTCCTCGCAGGCCTGCTCGACGTCGTTGGGGAAGATCTGAATCAGTCCGCGGCGCCGGGTCGGGGCCAACGCGCAGAAGTCGACCTGCCAACGGTTGTGGGCTTGCACGCCGGCCCAGCGCTTCTCGAACTCGTCGCGGGTGCGCGGCAGGCTGATGGTGATGTTGGGTGTGGTCGGGAAGAAGGGTGGAACGGTGTTGGGCAGCAGCACTTCGGCGGCCACCCCGTCGGCGTCCATTTCGGTGGTCCGCAGCTCGTGGTCCCAGTTGCGGCTGGCGGTGGCGACGATCAAGTCGTCGAACGGGCTGCTGTATGCCTTGGCCCAGGAATCGAATTCGTCGTGCAGCCGGTCCGGCAGGTACGGCTTGTAGTCGTAGAGATCGGCTCCGGCGTGGGTGTCGGTGGAGATGACGATGTAGCGATCGTCGGAGGTGGCAGCCATGATGCCCTCAGTTCTGCACCAGGTCGGGGATCGGCTCGGCATCGGTCAGCCAGTGCCGGCCGGCCGCCCGCGCCGCCTCCCACTTGGGGATGCTCACCGCATCGTCCTGCCCGAGGTCTTCCGGGGTGGGGCCGATGCGTTCGGCCAGCGGGGTCAGCGCGGCCAGGTCGAAGTTGTACAGTTCGGCTGCCGCCAGGCCCAGCATCTGCCGGGTCTCCTCGATCGGAATGTCCCAGAAGGAGCGTCGCAGCCAGTCGCGGGTGTGCGGCCAGGTTCCCTCCGGATGCGGGAAGTCGTTGCCCCACAGCAGGTTGGAGACACCGATCTCATAACGTCGGGCCAGCTCCCGGCGTTCGGTGGTGGTGGCCCCGATGAAACAGTTCCGGTCGAAGTAGGCCGACGGCGGCATCGTCAGATCGCCCTCCATGTGGTGGCTCATCTTCTTGGCCGAGTGTTCCCGCAGAAACCGGGTGTCCATCAGCCACAGCAGATCGTTGGCCCAGAACGCGCCGCACTCGGTGACTCCCCAGCGCAGCCCGGGGAAGCGCTCGAACACCCCCGACCACAACGCGAACCACAGCGGCCGGGCGCCCCACCACCGCACCTCGGTGACATAGATCCCCAGGTGCCCGCCGTATTCCTCCTGCGGGGCGGGACCGGAGTGGGTGTGCACCGGCATCTGCAGGTCCTGGCAGGCCGCCCACACCTTGTCGTAGCGCCGGTCGTGATACGGCGGGTAGCCGACCCAGCGCGCCGGGATCAGGATCCCGCCCCGCAGACCGGATTCCGCGGCGCGGGTGATCTCGGCGACCGCCGCGTCGACGTCGGCCAGAATCGGCACCACCGCGACCCCGGCCCGGCGCTCGGGACGGTGGCTGCACAGTTCGGCCAGCCAGCGGTTGTGGGCCCGCGCACCGGCCATCGCGCGCCCCGGGTCGAGGTCGCCGGACTGTCCCAGCCCGGCCCCGAACGGAGCCCCCGCCACCCCGGTCACCGCGTCGGCGTCGGGGAAGATCACCTCGCCGGCCACCCCGTCGCCGTCGAGTTCGCGGTCCCGCAGCGCCACATCCCAGCCGCCGGCGATGCCCTCACCGTGCTCGGAGAACCACTCTTGCGCGAATTCCTCGTCGATGAATCCGCCGGCCTTGGCCGCGGCGGTCTTCTCGGCCAGGTACGCCTCGAAGTCGTCGGCGTATTCGGGGTCGACGTATTCGCGGTACCGCTCGGTCGGCAGTTCGGCGTGGGTGTCGGCGGAGATGATCAGATACGGGTTCACAATCTGCCTTTCGCTACCAGGCGCGGATGGGGTCGGACTCGAAGACGGTGCTGCGCGCATCGGCCGGCACGGTCGCCAGCGGCTCGGCGACCTCGGCGACGGTCGGGCCGATGCGGTCGGTCAGCGGCGCCAGGGCCGCCAGGTCGAAGCCGTAGACAGCGGCCGCGTTGCCGCCCAGCATGGCCGCCACCTCGTCGGGCGGCACACGGGAGAAGGTGTGCCGCAACGCCTCCCGGGTGTAAGGCGCGGTCCCCTCGTAATGCGGGTAGTCGCTGCCCCACATGATCTTCTCGACGCCGATCGCATGCCGTTCGGCGCACTCGACGGGCCGCATGAAGCTGGCGCCCACGTAGCACTGCCGGGACCAGTACTCGCTGGGCCGCAGCGGCAGTGAGCCGGCGGTGGGCCCGGCGAAGCGGGCGATCGCCGAGCTCGATCGGCCGTACCGGGCGGCCGCGACGTCGAGTGAATCCAGCGTCGCCGGTATCCACCCGGCGCCCTGCTCGGTGACGACCACGGTCAGGTCGGGATACCGCTCCAGCACGCCGGAGAAGATCAGGTGCCACAGTGCCCGGTGCGCATACCAGTGCGTCTCGTACACCCACACCGCGAACGAGCTGCCCCACCCGTCCATCGGGCTCGGCCCGGCGCTGCCGCCGTGGTGGTTGACCACCACGCCCGCCTCGTCGCAGGCGGCCCACAGCGGCGCCCAGTGCTCGGCGTAGAGCTGCGGGATGGCGGCGCCGGGCGCGACCCCGGGCAGCAGCACCCCGCCCCGCAGCCCCAGTTTCGCGATCTGGGCGACTTCGGCGACCGCTTGGTCGAGGTCTTCCAGCAGGATCTGGCCCACCCCGGCGCGCCGTTGCGGCGAGCGCGCGCAGAAGTCGGCCAGCCAGCGGTTGTGCGCCCGCAGACCGGCCCAGCGCAGTTCGACCTCCCGGGCGGTCTCGGGGGGCGGGGCGGCCAGGCTCCCGCTCGGAAAGAACGGCGGCACGGTATTGGGATAGATGACCTCACCGGCGATGCCGTCGGCATCCAGGTCGGCGTTGCGCCGCTCGCTGTTCCAGCTGCGTTCGGCGTCGGGCTCGGTGAGGTCGCCGAACGGATTGACGTAAGTCTTTGCCCAACTGTCGAATTCGTCTCGATAGCTCGGATCGAGATACTCTCGATAATCCAGCAGATCGGCGCCGGCGTGACAGTCCGCCGAGATCACGGTGTAGCGGTCCATGCGCCTACCCCCGCGTCGGCTCGGGCCCGGGTGCGGCGAGCAGCGCCACGTCGTCGTAGCGCTGGTGCACGTAGGGCAGCAGCCATTCGGCCGGCACGGGTTGCGCGATCCGACCCACCTGGACGGTGCGGCGTCGACACCAGGTGATCGACCGGATGTCGCGGATCATGATGTCGGCCACCGGATCCAGCGGCGACTCGCCCAACTCGAGGGTGCCGTCGATGTGCTCCAACAGCTCGTAGTGCCGGTGGTATTCGCCGTAGACCAGGTGGGGGTCGGTGATGCCGCTGCCGTCGGGGGCACGCAGGAACTTGAAGTAGAACTCGGTGTTGACCTGATCTTGCGGCAACTCCGCCGGGCCCGTCACCCGGCCGCTCACGCGTATGAGCTCATGGCCCAGCCGGTCGACGACGGCGCTGACACGCTCACCGTCGCGGTCCACTTCGATGTGGGCGAGTTTCTTGGGTTCACCGAATGTTTCGCGTCCTCCGGTGACCGATTGCTCGGTGGATTGGGGCATGAACAGCGGATAGTCGCCCGCGGTGTCGCCGTGCCGGGCGGTCACCGAGAACACCGCCGACCCGAACGGCGGCCTGCCCGCGATCCGGACACGCTGTAGCTGGATCCGCACCAGCGGTTCGGCGGCCGGCTCGAGCGGTTTGGGCAGCACGGCGGCGACGATGTCCGGGTCGGTGAGGTAGGTGACGGTCACCGCCTCGGTGGCGATGGGCGCCTTGGTGGCATCGATCTCGTGGTCGACCCGGGCCTCCGGCGGACGAGGCCCGTAGCGTACTGCGGTGGCACTCAACACTTTCCTCCTTTGACCGGCGCAGTGTCGGCGTGCTGGCCCAGAACGTCGACCAGATAGTCGGGCTCGCCGCGGGCCAGGATCGACGCCGCCTTGCCGGCCACCACCTGATCGGCCGGGGTGGGCGGGCCCATCATCCAGAAGCGGTCCGCCTGTAAGCCGTCCACGACCTGCTCGGCGACGGTGTCGAGCGGGGTGAACTCGACATGTGCGCCGGCGGCCTCGAAGCGGGCCACCACCTGGGCCAGGGTCGCCTCCGGTGTGCGGCGTTGCTGGGTCGCGGCGTAGCGCTGCGGGCGGTGCCGCCAGGACTCCCAGATCCCGGTGTTCAAAAAGCCGCCCGGGAACAGCACGTGCGCCCGGACCCGCGTACCGGTCATCTGCAGATGGGTGTAGAGGCTTTCGGTCAGGCAGAGCACCGCGGCCTTGGTCATCGGGTAGACGGCGGTGGCCGGACCGCCCAGCGCGCCCCGGGCTATCGGCGCGAACCCGCCGTTGCCCGAGCAGGTGTTGACCACGTGTCCGTCGCCCTGTTCGAGCAGCATCGGCACGAAGGCCTTGATGCCGTGGATGACGCCGAGCACGTTGACGTCGATTCCCCAGCGCCAGTCGGCCAGGTCGTGTTCCCACATGTAGCCCTCGGAGACCGCGCCGGTGCCGGCGTTGTTGCACACCACATGCACGGCGCCGAAGCGCTCCCGCGCCTGGGCGGCCAATGACTCCACCGAGGAGTAGTCGGTGACGTCGGTGACGACCCCGAGCGCCTCGATGCCCTCGTCGACGAGGACCCGCACCGCCTGCTGCAGCGGTTCGGCGAGTACGTCGGCGAGCACCACCTTCATGCCCTCGCGGCCGAATCGCCTGCCGAGGGCTTGGCCGATGCCGCCGGCGCCGCCGGTGACCACCGCCGTCTTGCCCCGAAGGTGCGTCGTTGTGGCCGTGGTAGACATTGTGGCCATCGTCACACGGTCGCGCATTTCACCGCAAGAAGTCGCATTATGCGACCATTGGTGGATGCCGCCCCGCCCCTCCCCACAGACCGAGCGGGTCGTGAACCTGTTCGATCACCTGGTGGGGTCCGGGAACGACGGGATGACACTGGCCGAGATATCGCGCCGGTTGAGCGTCCACAAGGCCAGCTGCCACTCGATGCTGTCCGAACTGCTCCGGGCCGGCTGGCTGTTGCGTGACCCGGTCCGCAAGACCTACCACCTCGGTCCCGCGCTGGTGCGGCTCGGCCGGGAGGCGGCCGGCCGCTATCCGGCCCTGGTGTTGGCCCGCTCGGCGATGGCCGAACTGGCGGCGGCCACCGGCGCGCACTGCGTCGCCTTCTCGGTCAGCGATGACTACTCCACCGTCGTCGATCAGGTCCGCAGCCCGCAGGGCGGCGGTCACCCGATGCCCATCGGCACCCAGTTTCCCCACCGGCCGCCGTACGGGGCGTCCATCGTCGCCTGGTCGGGGCCGGAGGCGCGGGAGCAGTGGCTGGCCGCGCTTCCCGAGGACGTCCGCGACCGCTACCGAAAGGCGCTGGCCGCCACCGAACACCGCGGTTACGCGGTCGGGCTGCACATTCTGCCCGACCTACGGCTGCAGGAACTGGCGCTGATCGTGCGCAGTGCCGAGGTGCGCTCCACCCGCGTCAGCCAGCTGGCGCAGGCGCTGACCGACGAACTGATCCACACCGAGGAGTGGTTCCCGATCAGCCTGGCGCCCGAGCACACCTACAAGGTCAGCCACATCGACTCCCCTATCCTGGGGCCGGATTCCCGGATCGCGCTGATGCTGAGCCTGGTTCCCGGCGCCGAGGCGCTGAGCGGCGCCGCGGTCACCCGGCTGGGCGCGCAGCTGCACGCGGTCACCCGCCGGCTCAGCGCGGCCCTGGCCTGATCAAGCCGCCTCCCGGTAGGCGCGATACTGTGCTCTGGTCGGCCTCCGTAAACACACCGACAGGACGGTTGCATATTCATGACGGCAGCGCAGACGTCGCCGATGGAAGCACGGGTCGGCCACTACTACCAGATGGACGGCACCTACCTGGTCGGCCGGGAGAAGGTGCGCGAGTACGCCCGCGCGGTGCAGGACTATCACCCGGCGCACTGGGACGTCGCCGCCGCCGCGGAGATGGGCTACCCGGAGGTGGTGGCGCCGCTGACGTTCACCTCGACCCCCGGCATGAGTTGCAACCGCCGGATGTTCGAGTCCGTGGTCGTCGGTTATGACACCTACATGCAGACCGAGGAGGTCTTCGAGCAGCACCGGCCGATCGTCGCCGGTGACGAGCTCAAGATCGACGTCGAGTTGACGTCGGTGCGCCGGATCGCCGGCCGCGACCTGATCACCGTCACCAACACCTTCACCGACTCCGCCGGCGAACGGGTGCACACCCTGCACACCACCGTCGTCGGGGTGACCGCCGAGGACATCGATCCGGCCATCAAGACCGCCGTGCACAACGCGATGATGCACGACGTCAACATCCTGGGCGTCGGCGAATCCGACGCCGCCTACCAGAAGACGGTGCGGCCCGAGGGCGAGGTGCGCATCGCTGAGGGCGGGTTGACCCGCACCCCGGCGACCCCGTCGTTCGACGAGGTGAAGGTCGGCGACCCGCTGCCGGTGCGCCACACCCGGCTGTCCCGGGGCGATCTGGTGAACTATGCCGGTGTGGCCGGTGACGCCAACCCGATCCACTGGGACGAGGAGATCGCCAAACTGGCCGGGCTGCCGGATGTGATCGCCCACGGCATGCTCACCATGGGCCTGGGCGCCGGTTTCGCCTCGGCCTGGACCGGCGACCCGGGCGCGGTCACCCGCTACGCGGTGCGACTGTCGGCGCCGGCGGTGGTGTCGGCCAAGGAGGGCGCCGACATCGAGTTCAGCGGCAAGATCAAGTCGCTGGACCCGGAGACCCGCAGCGGCGTCATCCTGGTCGGCGCGAAGTCTGCCGAGAAGAAGATCTTCGGCCTGGCGACCATGCACGTCCGGTTCCGCTGACCGGCGGCCCCGGGTCAGCCCGGGACGGCGGCCCGCAGGGTCTCCAGCGCAGCGGTGCTCAGCCGGGCCAACTCCGCGGCCTCGGCCGGATCGAGCGCCGCCGCGAACAGTTCGGCCATCCGCCGGTTGGTCGTCTGCTCGATCTGTGCGTACTGGTCCTGCTTGCCGGCGCCGTCGGCGAACGGCTCGGGCCAGCCGAACATCGCGGCGTACTGCGGCCCCTTGTTGAGCATGTGGGCCTCGATCGGGGCGATGCCGGAGATGCACAGCGCACTGAAATGCACGGCGGCACGCAGTTCCCGCAGCACGAACATCACCTGCAACGCCCGGCCGGCCGGGTCGTCGGCCAGCGGCATGGCACGCCACCCGGCGAACAGCGGCAACCCCGCGGACGGGGTCGCGGCGATGACCTTCTCACCCAGCGCGGCGATCCGGTCCAGCCCCTGGGCGTCACCCAGGTATTTACGTCCGAATCCGGCCGTCTGCTCCCAATACAGTTGCGCCGCACCGGCAGCGCCGCGGACCGCGACACCTTCGTCCCACATGGCAGCCAGCGCGGTCGGTTCGAACACCGCGAACACCGACGCGACGGTGGCGCCGGTGGCCTCCCCCAGCACGCCCCCGCGACCGGCGACGTAGCCCGCCAACGGGTTTGTGTAACCGGCGGCAATGCTGTCGTTGAAGGTCTCCGGGTGCAGCATGAAGGTCGCGACGGCCTGCTCCATGGCCGCTCCGGCGGCAGCGGCCGACGTCTCGATGTCGCTCATGTCGTTGTCTCCTCCTCCGGGTTGGATGTGCTCAGTCTTGCAGCAGGCGCCGGGCGACATCGGCGGCCAGCTCCGCGGTTGCGGGATCGGGGCCGCCGCCGGCCAGGCTGCGGCGCACCAGGGCCAGCGGCGCATCGATGACGGCCAGCAGCACCCGGTCGCGGTCGGCGGCCGGGAAGCGCGCCAGGAACGCGGTCAGCGCCTCGGCGGTGGCCCGGTCGAGGGCGTCGGCCGCGGCCCGCACCGCGGGTGAGCAGTCGGCGCCGACGAAGTCGGTGCGGCTGTAGCGGGCCAGCAGCGCGGCCGCCTTGTTGTTCTCGGCGCTCCACTGCAGCACCCGGCGCGCCGCGGTAATGCCGGCCGCGACCGGGTCGCCGTCGGCGGCCAACAGTGGCAGGACATCGGCGTGGAAGCGGCGCACCGGTGTCAGCCAGGCCGCGGCGAGCAGATCGCTGCGCTTGGGGAACCGGTGATACACCGAGCCGCTGGGCGCCCCGACCGCCTGGGCGACTGCGGTGGCGGTGGCCGCACCGGGGCCGCCGGCCAGGATCAGCCCGATAGCCGCGTCGACGAAGTCGTCCGCGGTGAACTTCCCTGGCATCGGCATGAACTAGAGGGTACTCTCTAATCAATTAGCGATTATTCTCTAGATGGGAGCGAGTGATGCGAATCAACAACGTGCACAGCCGGGTGTTCCCCACCGATAGCCTCGAACAGGTGGGCGCCCTGATCGACGGTCTCTCCGGCGACGACGATCGACTGTGGCCGCGCGAGACCTGGCCGGCCATGCGGTTCGACCGGCCGCTGGCGGTCGGCGCAACCGGCGGGCACGGACCGATCCGCTACGACGTCGCCGAGTACGACCCGGCCCGGCGAGTGCGGTTCTCCTTCACCAGGCCGTCCGGGCTGCACGGCTATCACGAATGGGAGGCCCGGCCGGTGGCCGGCGGCTGCGAGCTTCGCCACCGCCTCGTCGCGAACACCGCGGGATGGCCGGTGCTGAGCTGGCCGGTGATCTGGCGGCCGATGCACGACGCCCTCATCGAGGACGCGCTGGACAACGCCGCCGCGCACTTGGGTTCGGACGGCCGCCCCACCCGCTGGTCGGGATATGTGCGGGCGCTGCGACGAATCGCCGGTCTGCTGGGCATCTCCCGGGGCCCGTCGTGACCGGCCTATTCGACAGCTACACCGACCTGACCGTGTGCGGCGGGCCGGTGCGGTGCTACCGCGCCGGCAACACCGGGGCGCCGCTGTTGCTGCTACACGGCGCGATGCTCGACACCGCGCACGGGGTATGGCGCCGGGTGGCCCCGGCACTGGCGACCGACCACCGGGTGCACGTCATCGACCTGCCCCGCCACGGCGCCAGCAGGCCGTGGCGCGGGGTGCTCGACGACGCGTTCTTCCAACGCTTTCTGGCCGAACTGCTCGACATGCTGGAGCTGCCGCGAGCGGTGCTCGTCGGGCTGTCCATGGGCGGCGGCATCGCCACCGGCTTCGCCCTGGAGCATCCAAAGCGGGTGAGCGCGCTGGTGGCGGTCGGGCCGGGCGGCCTCGGCGCGAAACGCCCGGCGCAGTTGCTGACCTGGCTGACCATGCGCACGCCCGGGCTGCTGTGCGCGGGCTCCTGGTACCTGGCCCGGTTCCCGTCGGTGATCCGCCGTTCGATGATCGCCAATCTGGCTGCGGGAGAGCGCACTGCGGACTTCGACGCGATCGTGGCCGCCGCGGTCCGGGAGGCGCGCGCCAAGCACCGGTACCGCGAGAAGGCGCTCGATGACTGGCAGGTCGAGGCCTATGGCCCGCTGGCGATGCGGCTGAACCTGCTGCCGCGGCTGCCGGGGTTGTCGGTTCCGACGCTGTGGGTGCGCGGCGCGGACGACCCGCTCGTCGGCGCGCCCGAACTGGCGCAAGCCCATGCCGCGGCCCCGAATTCGCGTCTGGTGACCATGGCCGGCGCCGGGCACATCGTCAGCTACGACCGGCCCGAGGAGTTCACGCGCCTGCTGCGGGAGTTCGTCGGCTCCGGATGAGTCTCAGCGGATCCGGCCTGCGACTCCATCGGCCAGCAGGGCGCGGCTGGCGGCGGAGCCGTCGAGGCGCCGGGTGATCCGTTTGACGATCTGCCAGCCGCCGGGCGGTTCGGCTACCCGGCTGAGGTGGAAGTAGCTGGCGCCGCCGCGCGCCACCCGATAACCGTCGTCATGCTTGACCAGCAGCGTCGATTCGCACACCGCCACGGCGTGGTCGCCGTGCACGGTGACCACCGCCGGGCCGAGGAAATGCACGCAGCCCCGGCCGATCAGACCCTGATGCCCCGCCGAGCGCACCATCGCCGCGACGTCGTCGCGGCCCTGCATCAGCCAGTCCTCGACGTCGTACACCCCGTCGTCTCGCCACAGCGCCGCGGTGGCCTCGGCATCGCCGGCGTCGACCAGCGGGCCGTAGGACGCGATCATCCGCTCGATGGCGCGCTCGTCCTCGATGCGTTGCAGGCGGTGTTCCAGCTCTGCCAGCCGTTCCTCGCTCATGGCTGCTCCTCGCCCGAGAGTCCGGTGAGCTCGGCGAGTGCTGCCAACTGCTCGCCGAAGTGCGCCGCCGACCGCGCCGAGATCACGCAGCTGACGTCGGTGGCCCCGATCTCGCGCAACCGGCCGATGCGGTCGGCGGTCTGCTGTGGTGCGTCGATCGGGTCCAGCGGCGGCGTCGCGAGCACAACCGTGAACTCGTCGGGACGATCCACGCCTGCAAGCATTTTCGCGATCTCGGCCCCGGTGAGCCCGAACGGCGTCCACCCGTCGCCCAGTTCCACGGCCCGCCGCAGTGAGCGTCTGGTGCGGCCACCCACCCAGATCGGGACGCGCTGCTGCACCGCGCAGGGCTCGACGACCAGCGCGTCATAGCGGTAGTACCGGCCGTCGTAGCACGGCTCGGATTTCGACAACGACGCCCGCAGGGCCTTCATCGCGTCGTCGGCGCGGGCGCCGCGGTCGTCCCAATCGCAACCCAGCAGGTCGAACTCTTCACGCAGCGAACCCACCCCCACCCCCAGCGTGAGCCGGCCGCCGCTGATCCGGTCCAGCGTCCCGTAGCGCTTGGCGATCTCCAGGGGGTGGTGATAGCCCAGCACCAGAACCGACGTCACCAGCCGGATCCGCGATGTCCGTCCAGCCAGAAACGCCAAGGTGGCCAACGGATCCCAGTAGGTGGCGCCGCGTACCCCGGCCTGCGTGGCGGGAACCGCGACGTGCTCTGAGCAGGTGAGGTAGGCAAACCCGAGTTCGTCGGCGCTCGCGGCGATCGCAGCGATGTCGTCGACGTCGCCGGTGGCCTCCCACGCCGAGGCGGTCCCGGGAACCTGAATGACCACCGGTGTGGACAGCCCGAACCGCATCAGCTCGCCCGCAGATCGTCGTATCGCACTGGTTTCCTGCACTTTCGTCGCGCCGCGTGGCTGGGGTAATCTCACCGAGACAGAAACTAAAATGAATTTTAGTTATGGAGGCGGGCGTTGTCTAGCGGGTGCGAATCGGCGTGGGCACAGCAGGACGGGCCCCGGACCGTGCTCGCCGGCGGCCCGGTGCACCCATCGCCACGAGACGCCGATGCCCCGCCTGTCGGTTGAGCGCGAGCCGGCGGCGCCGCGCACACCCGCGCAACGCGACCGCTGCGAACGGATCCTGGCCACCGCCGCCCGGCTGGGCGCCCGCGACGGGCTGGAAGCGGTCCGGATGCAAGACGTCGCGGATCAGTCGGCGGTCTCGATCACCACCGTCTACCGCTACTACCCGACCAAGCATCATCTGTTCACCGCGCTGCTGCTGCACTACACCCGGTCGGCCTCCCCGCCGCATCCGCTGACCGGTTGTGCAACAACCGATGTCACCGATCTCATGATCGGCATCTGCCGCCGCATGCTCGCCCGGCCGCGGCTGGCCCGGGCGATGATCGCCTCGGTGAACGCGCGGCGTGCCCAATCGGCCGCGGCCGCCGACTTCAACCTGCGGGACAACATCTTGTCCGCCGCCGGGATCTCGGAGCCGACACCACAGGACACCCAGATCGCGCTGCTGGTCGAGCAGTGCGCCTACGGCATCCTGTCGTGGGCCGTGATGGGCGAGACGACGCCCGCCCAGGCCGAGGCCGACATGCGTCGCGCCTGCGAGTTGCTGCTGGCGCCCTGGGCGGCACGGTGATCAGCGCTTGAGATCCCACTGACCGAAATCGGGCGCCAGCACGTCGTCGACGTCCACGTGGATGTCGTCGATCATGAAGCCGGGGTCGGACGCGGTGACGATCTCCCGCTGGAACAGCACCGCCGCCGGTTCACGCTCACCTCCGGACCATGCCCTGGTCTGCCATGCCCAGCGGTGGCCGGGACTCGTCGAGTGTCCGACGACGCCGTCGGCGATCGCCCAGGAACACTGTCGGGCACCGCCGTAGATCCCGGTGCGCTCGGCTCCCAGCACCGAGTTGATGCCGCGAAACCACTGGACAGCCGGATTTTTCCACGTCTTGGCGTCGATGTCCTCGTCGACGCTGAAGAAGATCGGCGCGGTGTCCGGTCCGCCGGCCGCGGTGTGCAGCCTCAGTGCCGTCCGGGCGTCCGCGACGCCGCCGTCATAGCCGCGGGTGAAGTCCGAGGGCGACTGCGTCCACCCGGGCTTGCCGTACTGGTAGCAGCTGACGACGTGCAGGCCCGCGGCGCGCAGTCGGTCGGCGTAGTCGCGGGTGACGGGTTTGAAGTCGAACGTGGCACCAGGCCGCAGTTCCGAGACGTAAACCAGCGCCCCGTCGAAACCCGCCGCCTTGAGTTGCTCGGGCTGAACCAACCGGTCGGCGAAGTCGACGAGTCGCAGACTGTCGGCGCCGGCTGTCGGCATACCCGCCAGTGCCCCGACGGCCCCGGGAACGGCCAGTGCCGGCGCAAGCAGCGCGGCATACCGGAGGAGTTCGCGCCGGGAAACCGAAGGTGTCACACGTGGAAGGGTAGGAGCTGCTAGACCTTTCCGATCACCGATTCGCCGAAGTGCGCTATCGCCTCGATCGCGTGACCCAGGCTGTCACCGGGAAGGGCCACCTGCACCCAGGTGACCCCGAGGCCGGCGAGATCCCGCAGACCGCCCAGATAGGCGCTCGCGTCGAAGTCGTCGTAACCGACACGACCGCCGGACAGGTTCGAGAAGCAGATGTCGATGGCCGACCAGTCTCGGCCCGCCTCGTCACAGCGCCGTTTCAGATCGTCGATGCCCGCTGCCAGGGTGTCGAGGGAGTCCATGGCGACGGTGCGGGCGGTGCGGGCCAGACCCGCGGGTGCCGCGAACGGCGCCCACCCGTCGCCGCGAGTCGCGGCCCGTTGCCGGGCTTTGCCGGTGTTGCCGCCGATCCAGATCGGCGGGCGGGCGGCCGGGCGGGGATGCGCGGTGATGCCCCGGGCATTGAAGTGCCGGCCTTCAAACGACACGTCATCGCCGGTCCAGATGGCGCGGATGACATCCAAGGCCTCCTCGACCAGGTCGGTGCGTTCCTCGAAATCCACACCTAAGGCCGCGAATTCACCCTTGAGGTAGCCCACCCCGACCGCCAGGGTGAACCTGCCCCCGGACAGCAGATCCAGTGTCGCACCGGATTTCGCCACCACGAAGGGGTTGCGGTACGGCAGCACCACGACGTTCGGGATGAAGCGGATCGTTTCGGTGTGTGCCGCTGCGAAACCCATCGCCACGAACGGGTCCAGACTGTCGTGGCCGCCGGCATCCAGCCAGCGTTGCGTCGGGGCCGGGTGGTCGGTGAAGCCCATGGCGTGAAACCCGGCCGCTTCAGCGGCTTGCGCAACGGCGGTAACGCCGTGCGGGGAGGCCAGTTCCGGATCGCAGGGGTGCGTGATGATCGGGTAGGTGAACGCGAACCGCATACGCTGTTCCTTTCAGCTTTGGGGCTTCGGCGGCCCGAGGAGGTATTCGCCGGTGTCGGGGTGGTGATACCAGCCGCCCGCGGCATGCGTTCCACCGTCGACGTGCAGCGTCTGGCCGGTCACATACGAACTCAGCGCACTGGCGAGAAACACTGCCGCCCCGGCCATCTCGTCGACGTGGCCGGTCCGTCCCATCGGGATCATGTAGCCGGCGTGTGCCAGCATCTCGGGCGAGCCGACCCGCTCGATGCCTTCGGTGAGCGTGAGGTCCGGCGCCAGGCAGTTGACACGGATACCGTGCGGCGCCAGCTCCAACGCCGCGGTCTTGGTGAAGTTGATGACGCCGGCTTTCGCCGCCGCGTAGGCCGCATAGCCGGGCGCGGCGCGGGCGCCCTCGATGCTGGCGACATTGATGATGCTGCCGGATGCACCGCGGTCCACCATCGCCTGCGCGACGCGCTGGGTGCACAGCAACACCTGGGTGAGGTTGGAGCGGATCAGGGTGTCCCAGCCCTTCGGCGCGGTTTCCAGGATGCCCGAGCGGAACACCCCGCCGGCATTGTTGACCAGCACCCTCGGCACACCCACCTCGGCGATGGTTTTCGCCAGCGCCTCGTCGACCTGATCGCCGTCGCGGACGTCGACCGTGCAGCCGAGCCCGCCGACCGCGGCGGCCGTGCGCTCCGCGGTCTGCGGGTCTCGTTCCCAGATCACCACCCGGGCACCGAATTCGGCAAAGGTCTCGGCGATCCCGCGACCGATGCCGGAGCCGCCGCCGGTGACGACGGCGACTCGGCCGTCCAGGGCCGACGCATCCCTGGGCAGTACCACGATCCCTCAACCCGTCACAGGCTGATGTAGACCGATTTGGTGTTGAAGTAGGCCTCCAGTCCCTTGCGGCCGCGTTCGCCGCCCCAGCCGGACTGCTTGTGCCCGCAGATCGGCATGGAGGGGTCGGCGGCCAGCGCGGAGTTCACCCAGATCTGGCCGCCGCGAAGCTCGTTCGCGACGCGGTGGGCGCGGCTGAGGTTCTCGGTCCAGATGGCTCCGGCCAGCCCGTACTCGGTGTCGTTAGCCGCGGCGATCGCCTCTTCTTCTTCGTCGAAGGGGATCACCGATCCCACCGGGCCGAAGATCTCTTCGCGGATGAGCCGCATATCCGGTGTGGTGTTGGTGATGATCGTCGCTTCATAGAAGTAGCCGCGGCGATCCATCGGCTTGCCGCCGGTGATCACCTGCGCGCCGGCCGCGACGCCGTCGGTGACGATGCCGTCGACGCGTTTGCGCTGCTTCTCGCTGATCAGCGGCCCCAGCACCGAGTCAGGTTCGTCGCTGCCACCCATCGGCAGCATCTTGGCGAAGTTGGCCAGGCCCTCGACCACCTGGTCGTAGATGCCGCGCTGGACGTAGATGCGTGAGGTGCAGGAGCAGTTCTGGCCGGAGCCGGCCAGCAGGCCCATGCCCGCCATCATGATGGCCTTGTCCAGATTCGCGTCGTCGAACATGATCAGCGGCGATTTGCCGCCGAGTTCCAGGGTGAGGCGTTTGAGGTTGCCCGCGGCGGCCTTGACGATCAGCCGTCCCACCTCGGTGGACCCGGTGAACGAGATCTTGTCGACATCGGGATGCGCGGTCAGTGCGGCGCCGGTCGTCTCGCCGTAGCCGGTCACGACGTTGAGAACCCCGTCGGGCAGGCCGGCCTCGCGGAAGATCTCTTCGAGCTTCAGCGCGGTCAGCGGTGTCTCCTCGGCGGGCTTGAGCACGCAGCTGCAGCCGGCCGCCAGCGCCGGGGCCACCTTGAGCATCGCGACGAAGAACGGCCCGTTCCACGGGATGATCAGCCCGACGACACCGACCGGCTCGAGCTGGGTGAAGGTGTGGTACTCCTCGAAGTGGCCGAGCAGGCCGTCGGAGATCAGGTTGCTCGACTCACCGTGGATCTTGCCGACCCAGCCCGCGTAGTAGGTCAGCATCTCCTGCGAGACCTTGATGATCTGGCTGGCCCCCATGGCGGTCATGCCGTTGTCGCGGGACTCGATCTCGGCGAGTTCGGCGGTGCGCTCTTTGATGATCTCCGCGGCGCGGAACATGATCTCGGCGCGGCGCGCAGCAGGCAGCTTGCGCCACACCCCCGATTCGAAGCTCTCCCGCGCCCGGGCCACCGCCGCGTCGACGGCCGCCTGGTCGGCGTCGGGCACCTCGGCGATCTGCTCCTCGGTCGACGGGTTGAAGACCGGGATCATAGTGCTGCTCATTGGTTGTCATCCTTTCGTAGGTCCGGTTGGTCTGGGACGCGATAGCCGTCACGGGTCAGGATCCGGATCGGATCGGTGCCGTCCCAGGTTTCACAGGTGTGGGCGATCGTGGCGAGATTTGTTCGGAAGCTGGGTTTTTCTTCGACGATCTCGGTGAAGAACCCGAAGTCGGCGAAGGTGTCCATGAATGCGACGCGCTGCCCGAAATTGAGGAATTCGCAGGCCAGTTCATAGTTCTGGTCGCGGTAGTGGGCGACTTTGGCGTCGTAGTCACCGGTGAGGGTCGACACCTGGTGCAACCCGAACGGGTGACGGCCATGACGCGACGCCATGTCGCCGAACACCGAGCCACCCTCGGTGTGGTCACAGATCAGCTCGATCTGTACCGGTCCGGCCTGGGCGACGCCGATCTCGATGTCGATGCCCGCGTCGGCGCCACGGTAGCGGCAGGTGCTCTGCACCCGCGGCATGATGTGAAACGGACCGACGCCGAAGACCTGCACCCAGGCGGCTGCGGCGCTCATCAGCTCGGGCACCACGAACCCCAGCTGGAACAGCTGGAATTCCCCTTCGGGCCAACGGTGTTCGAACAGCGGGAGTTTCACGCGGGGCCCTCCTGATCGCGGCGGATGGGCCGAACGAGAACCTCCTGGGCGGTGCTGGCCACCTGCCGGCCCTCGATGTCGACGAAGTTCCCTTGCACCAGCGCGCGGTGGCCTCCTACGGCGACGGTGTGCTGGGTGTAGAGGTGCCACTGGTCGAACCGCACCGGCCGATGCAGCCAGACAGCGTGGTCGAGCGTCAGCCCTCGGTGCGTGGCATAGCTGACACGTTGCGGGTGAGAGCGCAGCGCCATGTCCACCAGCAGGTAGTCACTGGCGTAGGCCAGCAGCGCGGCATGGTGCTGCGGGCCGCCGTCGATGGTCCGCGGCAGCCGCATCCAGTGGCCGCGCGACCCGGGCGCCTGCGCACCGCCGAGGAAGATGGGCGCTTCGGCGATGCGCACCTCCAGCGGAGGTGGCCGGTCGATCCAGGTGCTCGCCCGTTCGGCCAACCCCGGCACGGCGCGCTGCGCCCAGTGCTGCAGCAGCGGCAGTGATTCCGGCTCCGGCCCCGGCGCTGTGGTGGTGGCGGTGTCGGGGCCGTCGGGGTAGGCGTCGAAGGAGACGGTCGCTGTCACCAGGGCGTTGCCGTCTTGCTGGATGGCCACCTGCCGCACCGACATCGAGCGGCCGTCGCGGGTGTGGTCGACGACGATGTCCAGCGGCGCGGTCGAGTCTCCCGGGCGCACGAACGATACATGGATCGAATGCGGACACAGCTCGCCGACCGTGGCCGAGGCCGCCGCCATCGCCTGGGCGACGAGCTGGCCGCCGAAGATGCGGCCGAACCGCGAGACCTCGCTGCCCGCGCGGAACCGGTCGCCGCCGGCCGACTCCAGCGTCAGGACTTGTTGCAGCTCGTCGAGCGCGCGCAGCATGGCGGATTCCAGCCGACTGCCGGTCGCACGAAGGGGACCGGTGAAGTCGGGCTGGACGGTGGTCTCGGGCGTCGGCAATGTGGCCCTCCTCGACGGTCTGCCCACTCGGCGAACCGGCGGTCTCGCCCATTTAAGTAAAACGTTTGACTTAGGTCAAGGGCAGGCTGTTGACTTGGCGGGATGCCGACGCCCACCCGCAGCCCGCGCTCCGCCCGCGCCGACAGCACGCGGGAGGCACTGCTGAGTGCGGCCGAGCGATTGATCGCCGAGCACGGGGTGGAGGCGGTAACGCACCGCCAGATCGTCGAAGCCGCCGGCCAGGGCAACAACGCCGCGGTGGCCTATCACTTCGGCACCAAGAAGGACCTGGTGCGCGCCATCGACGACAGCCACGCCGGGCACATCGAACAGCTGCGCGCCGGCCGGGTCACCGCCACCGGCGATTCCACCCAGCTGCGCGACTGGGTGGGTTGTCTGGTGCAGCCGCTGACCGACCACCTGGCCTCGCTGCCGCGGCCCACCTGGTACGCCCGGTTCGCCGCCCAGGTGATGACCGATCCCACCTATCGGCGAGTGGTCACCATGAACGCGCTGGAATCGGCGTCGCTGCGCCACGTCGTCGACCGTATCGGCCGGGCCGTTCCCGAGCTTGCCAAACACGTTCGCGCCGAACGCAACATCATGATGCGCACCATGCTGATGTACACCTGCGCGGAGATCGAACGCGGATTCGCCGACGGCAGCGCTGGCCCCCGCCCGGACTGGCCCGGCGCCGCCGGCGGCCTCATCGACGGGATCGTCGGGCTGTGGCAGGCGCCGGCGAGCTAACCGGAAATCTCCGGCTTGTCCGCATACAGCCGGGCCGCGCCGATAACCGCGACCAACCCCAGCGTGAACCACGCTGTGGCAGCACAGGTCTGATAGATGTCCGACACCGGAAGCAGCCGGCCATCCTGGATGGTCGCCGTCGCGTCACCGACGCGCAGCATTTCCAGGTTCACCTGTAACGCCAGCCCGAACCAGATGACGGCCGGCATCAGCCGGGTCGGGCGGGCGGCATCGCGGCGCCACCGCCGTTCGATCAGCGAGAATGCCTGGAACAACACCCATCCGGTGATGACCCAGCCGAAATAGTTACTCAACGGGACACCCAGGGCACCACCGGGTGACCCGTAGGAGTACAGGCCGCGGGCGTAGGCCGCGATCGGATCGATCACCAGGTCATACCCGCCGAGGATGAGGGTGGCCACCACGGGCGTCACCGCCACGCCGACCAGCCGGTTGCCGGGCTCCCCCACGATCACGCGGGCCAGCATCCACGCCAGCCAGGCCAGCAACACCCAGCCGGCGACCACCGTGAACGGCACCCCGAGCAGCCGCGGCCCGCCGAAGTGATGCACATAGGAGCCGAACGGAAAGCCGGTCGCCACGCTGCACGCCTCCAACCCGAACGCCACGACCACCGCGATGGCGAAGTAGCCGAGCACCCCGGCGGGCCGGTACTGCGTCAGCGTGTGCAGCACCACGAAGGCGGCCAGCGCGGCACCGTAGACCGCCTCGGCCACCGGCTGTATCGGTGATCCGGCGCTCAGCGCGGCCGTCACCGTCGCCGCAAGCCACACCCCGACCAGGCACCAGCCACCCACCACCTGCCACCGAGCGCGCGTCGACATCGACGCATCGTATCCGGACGTCGCCGCGCGGCGTGGGCAACATCATTAACAACAGTCACATTGTTAACATCGTGCGATGCAGGACTCTCCGGAGCCCATCGACCCTCGACGCCCGGTCTCGCGGCGCGACGCGCTGCGCTACGGATCCGCCGCGGCGCTGGCCGGGCTGGGTGCGGCAGCCGCGGGCGCCGGCGCGCCCAAGGCCTCGGCAGCTGCTCCCACACTGATCGACTACGCCATGCGCCAGATTCCCGCACAGGACATCCGCGCCGCCGGTCATGCGGGGGTGATCAACTACGTGTCGACGTCACGGCCCGGCTCGAACTTCGGCGCCAAGCCGATCACCCGGCCCTACGCCGAGTCGCTGACCGCCGCGGGACTGGTGATCGTCAGCAACTACCAGTACGGCAAGCCGGGCGGGACGGCTCCCTCGGACTTCACCCGTGGGTACGCCGGCGGCGTCTCCGATGCGCAAACCGCCTGGAATCTGCACACCGCGGCCGGCGGCGGGCGCAGCGCCCCGATCTTCTTCAGCGTCGACGACGACATCAACCGCGACACCTGGA
>CAYNJD010000006.1:0-29434 GCA_964397355.1 uncultured Mycobacterium sp.
CTGCTCAGCGCGCTGCGGCGACGCTGATCGAGACGCTTTAGAAGACCTCGCTGCCCGACGGTTTCAGCACGAAGCCGTGACGCCCCGAGGCGGTGTCCAGGCACGCCATCAGCTGGTCGGCGCCCACCGCGCAGGTCACGTTCTGGTAGGTGAGCTTCTGGCCCACACCCAGCTGCTTGCCGCCGGCAACGAACGGCGAACACTGCGACGGCGTGCGGCCCAGGTGATAGCTGCTCCCGGGCCCCGAGTCGCCCAGCGAGGCGGTCACGCACTCGCCCGGCGCCGCGTCGGGCAGGTCACCGGTGCACTGGACGTCCGTCGACGTCCCCGCCGGCTTCGGGTCGCTGGCGTCCATGGAGCAGTTGACGTTGTACGGGGTGGAGAAATTCACGGTGCGGGAGTTCCCCCGGTAGTTGGTCACGAAGTAGTCGTCCACCGGCACCGCGGCGAAGGCGTTCAGGTCGGGGAACCCGGGCGGCTCCGCGATGGCGTGCCCCGGCGGCGTGACGATCGTCAGCGCGACGGCCGCGGCCAGCAGACCCACGCCCCGGGTCGCCCTGTCAGTGACGGCGTTCATGCATGCTCTCCTCGGCTAGGGAGTGACGGTGAAGGTGGTTGTGTAGGTTCTCGGCGTGTAGGGCGGCAGCGGGGCATCCGGAGTCGGCTCAAAGCCCACTGGCGGATCCCACGTGCTCACTCGCATCGTCACCTGCTGCTGCCCGTTGGGCAAGACCTCCGTCCCGACGATGGTCGGCCCATAGGCCCAGCCGGGTTGCTGACCGGCGTCGGGGGAGGGGATCAACCCGACCAGGGGATGCGCGGGCGCGGTCAGCAGACCCTGCGGGCTGGCTGCGGTCACGCCATGGACACCGCGTGAGTCCGCTGCCCCCGTCAACAGGAATCCGCCTTGCGGCAGCGCCACGATCTGGTTCTCCCGATTGCCGTTCATCTCGTTGGTGAACATGCCCCGTGGCTGCAGCGTGCTGACCCAGCCGTTCGGATTGCCCCGATCGATGGGCGCCGACTGCCACATCCCGCGTTGGCCGGTTCCGTTGACATTCCCGACGATCCACATCGTGTTCGTCGCCGGGTCGTACACGCCGCTGGCCTGTCCGATATCGGTGCCGGAAGTGTCGCTGAGCGCGCCCAGGCGCTGCGACGGGTCGGCCAGGTCCACGACCGTTGACTGCGGTGACGTGTAGACGTCGCCCTGCGCGTCGCTGAAGAATCCGTACTGCTTGCCGTCCGGGCCGACAGCGGTGCCGGTGGGAATGGGCCGTCCACCATCGGGGAAGGTCAACTCATTCTCCGCGGTGTTCGGGTCGCCGGGCAGCAGCACCTCGGGATGGTTGGGGATCGTCGCTCCCAGGTCGTACTCTTCCTGCTCGAGCACAGGGTCGGTGCCGGTGCCGTCGATCGTCGGATCATGGGGCGCGTCACCGTCTTGCTTCGGGTCGCCGAGTTGCGGTGGCAGATCTTCGCCGAACCGGTAGCGGCCGGCCAAGCCGTGAACGAGCTGCGCCTTGCGCCCGCTGTCGGCGGTGGCGTCGGCGACGACCTGATGGATCTCGCGGGTCTTGCCGGTCAGGAACCGCTGGAACTGGCGTGCGCCCGCCGGGGTGTCCAACCCGCGCCAGGTGGCGGCGGCCTGCCTGACCTCGGCTTCGATGGCGTCGAGGCGCTGTCGGGAATTCCGGTTGCGGTGGACGGCGTCACGCAGCACCGCCGCGAACTCCCCGTCGAGTTTCACCGATGCCGCCAGCCGCTGCACCAGCTTGTCTTCGCGTGCCCGCGCCGCGTCGGCGAACGCACCGAGATTCTCGGTCACCACACAACGGTATAGCGCGGCGTCACCGCCCAGCTAGAGCGCTTTGGCGATGCGCTCCCAGCCGGCGACCGAGGCCGCGCTGCGCGGCCCGGGCCCGACATAGATCGCCGACGGGCGCACCAGCTTGCCCAGCCGCTTCTGCTCCATGATGTGGGCGCACCAGCCCGCGGTGCGCCCACAGGTGAACATCGCCGGCATCATCGCCGGGGGCACCTCGGCGAAGTCCAGGATCACCGCCGCCCAGAACTCCACGTTGGTCTCGATCGCCCGGTCCGGCCGGCGCTCCCGCAGTTCGGTCAGCGCCGCCTGCTCGAGTGCGGCGGCCACCTCGTAGCGGGGCGCGGCCAGTCGCTCGGCGGTGGCGCGCAGCACCCGGGCGCGCGGGTCCTCGGCGCGGTACACCCGGTGCCCGAAGCCCATCAGCTTGTCGCCGCGGTCCAGGATGTCCTTGACCACCGCGCGGGCGTCACCGGAGCGCTCCACCTCGGCGATCATCGGGATCACCCGGGCCGGCGCGCCGCCGTGCAGCGGGCCGCTCATCGCGCCGATCGCGCCGGACAGCGCCGCGCCCACGTCGGCGCCGGTGGAGGCGATCACCCGGGCGGTGAACGTCGAGGCGTTCATCCCGTGCTCGGCCGCCGACACCCAGTAGGCGTCGATCGCCTCGACGTGGCGCGGGTCGGGTTCGCCGCGCCAGCGGGTCATGAACCGCTCGGTGATGGTGGCGCAGCGATCGATCGCCGACTGCGGCACCGCGGTCTGCGAACCGCGGGCCGACTGAGCGACGTAGGACAGCACCATCACCGCCGCCCGCGCCAGCTGGTCACGGGCGGTGGCGTCGTCGGTGTCCAGCAGCGGCTTGAAGCCCCACTGCGGCGCCAGCATCGCCACCGCGGCCTGGGCGTCGACCCGCACATCGCCGGTGCGCACCGACAGCTCCATCGCCTCGGCGGGGGCCAGCGGACGGTTGAAGTCGCCGTCGACCAGCAGCGCCCACACGTCGCCGAAGCTGACCTTTCCGGCCAGGTCCTCGATGTCGACGCCGCGGTAGCGCAGCGCGCCGCCATCCTTGTCCGGTTCGGCGATCTCGGTGGTGAAGGCCACCGTGCCCTCGAGGCCGGCGACGAAGTTCTCCGGGACTGCAGCAGTCATGGCTGGGATTCTTCCACCCTGGCGCGCGGCGGTGGCTACCGCCCGGTAACACCGGCCGGGCTGGGCCGGGGCGTAGCGTTGGGCGGTGCACAGGACGGGCCCCGACAACGAGCACCTGGCGGCGATGCGAGTGGAATACCGGGAGAAGGACAACTGCGGCGACCTCGACGTGGACTGGCTCGCCGACGGCTGGGAGGTTTTGCTGCGCAACTGGATCGGCGATGCCGAACGCGCCGGGATCGCCGAACCCAACGCCATGGTGCTGGCCACCGTCGAAGACGGCAGGCCGGTCAGCCGCTCGGTGCTGTGCAAAAACCTCGACGAGAACGGCGTCACCTTCTTCACCGACGACGGCTCGGCCAAGGCCGCGCAGCTGGCGGCGACGCCCTACGCGTCGGCGACGTTCCCCTGGTATCAGCTGGGCCGCCAGGTCCACATCCGCGGCCGGGTCACCAAGACCGACCCGGCCATCCCCGCCGAGTACTGGGCGCACCGGCCGCGGGCGTCGCAGCTGGGTTTTTGGGCGTCGCAGCAGTCGCGGCCGATCGCCTCCCGCGCCGCGCTGCTCGAGCAGCTCGTCGAGGTGACCGCGCGATTCGCCGACGCCGAACAGGTTCCGGTGGCACCCACCTGGGCCGGATACGTGATCGCGCCGGAGCAGGTCGAGTTCTGGCAGGGCCGGGAAGGCCGGCTGCACAACCGGATTCGGGTGACCGACGGCCGGGTGGAGCGTTTGCAGCCCTGATCCGCGACGGCGCCACCGCGAGCCCGTTTTCGCCGACATCTCACTTTACTTTGTAGTAACTTCGTATTCTCTTTGGAATCCTTAAGGCTCACGCTTCCTGGGCAGAGGGAGGTCGGCGGGAGATGGTTCTGGGTTGTGCTGCGGTGGATCGCTGGTCGGCGGCTGCGGTTTCTGTGCGCCGGCGCGCTCGGGTGATCGGGACCGGTGCCGTGCTGAGCGGGGCGATGGCGTTCGGCATGGCCGCGCCGGCCCCAGCGGGAGCCGAGGTGATCGACGATGTGCTCGATCAGGTGCTGGCACCGTTCGTGGATGCGGCGACCGACACCGTGGACTGGGCCGCGCTGTCGAGCCCGGCGGCCTGGGAGGCGTTCGTCGATCCGGCGCACTGGGATGCCGCCTTCGCCGCGGTTGCGGTGGCGACTCCGGGTGTCGCCGATGCGACCGCGTGGCTCGGCCAGCTCATCTATACCCCGCTGCACGCCGGCATTGAGGGCTGGATCAACAGCACCGGGCCGACGCCGATCCTCGATGGGCTCAACGACCTCAGCAAAGCCCTGGGCTGGGGGGCGATGATCGCCGACGGCTCGGCCGGGACCGAGGCGGACCCGAACGGTGGTGACGCCGGCTGGTTGTTCGGCGACGGCGGGGCCGGCTGGGACAACACCGCCGGTGGTGCCGGCGGGGCCGGCGGTGCGGCCGGGATGTTCGGCAACGGCGGCGCGGGCGGCGACGGCGCGGACGGCGTCAACGGCGGCCACGGCGGGGACGGTGGTGCCGGCGGTTGGCTGCTGGGTAACGGCGGCCACGGTGGCGACGCCGGCAACAGCGGGATCGGCGGCGCTTCGACGGCACTGCCCGCCCTCGGCGGGACCGGCGGCACCGGCGGTTCGCTGTTCGGCGAGCACGGCGCGGCCGGCCATTACGGCACGCGGACCGATGCACCGCCGATCGCCGACGACGGCGGATTGAGCACCACCGGGCGCTGGTTCACCGACAGTGACGGACGAGTCATTGTTCTGCACGGACTCAACCACAACTACAAGGTGCCGCCCTATGAGCCGTCCGCGGACGGATTCAGCGACGACGACGCGAAGTTCTTGGCCGACAACGGCTTCACCGCCGTACGGCTGGGTTTCGCGTGGGAAGCCGTCGAGCCCGAGCCCGGCGTCTTCGACGAGGCCTACCTCGCCTCGGTCGCACAGACCGTGCAGACCCTGGCCAACCACGGCATCGTCAGCCTGCTCTACCCGACCCAGGGCCTCTACAGCAGCACGTTCGGCGGCCAAGGCTTCCCGGACTGGATGGTGCAGACCGGCGGCCTGCCCAACCCCCAGCTGGGCTTTCCGGCCAACTACGTCTTCAATCCCGCGGAGAACCACGCCTGGGATGCGTTCTGGGGCAACGCCAAAGCGCCCGACGGGGTCGGATTGCAGAACCACTACGCGCAGATGTGGCAGTACGTCGCCAACTACTTCCAGGGCAATCCCGACGTGCTGGGCTACGAGCTGATCAACGAACCGTGGCCGGGTTCGCAGTGGCTGGGAAGCCTGTTCGGAAGTCCGCACTTCGACAGCCAGGCGCTGACCCCGTTCTACAACCAGGTGGACGCGGCGATCCGATCCGTCGACCCGCACACCCCGGTGTTCTTCCAGCCGAACACCATGTTCGGCAATCTGCCGGTGGACACCCAGCTGGGCAACGTGGACGACCCGAACACCGTCTTCTCCTTCCACACCTACTGCCTGCAATCGGCGGTGTTCGGGATCGACTTCGGCTGCGACGCCTACTACGATCTGGCGCTGACCCGCGGCCTGGATTACGCGGACTCACACAGCATTCCGGCATTTCTTACCGAGTTCGGATCCACCTCGCGGCTCAAGGCCATCGACGCCATGATTCCGGTCGCCGATCGGTACCAGCTGAACTGGACCGAGTTCGCCTACGCCACCAGCCAGGTAACCAGCTCGGATCCGATCGGTCAGGCGCTGGTCTTCGACCCCGGCAAGCCGCCGGTCGGCGACAACGTCGACTGGGACAAGCTGGCGATCATCGCCGCACCCCACCCGCAGGTGGTCGGAGGCACGCCGGAGTCCTGGTCGTATCACGATGGAGTATTCCAGCTGAGCTACTCCACCGAGCGGGCCGACGGACTGGGCAACTTCGCGGCCGGCACGCAAACGGTCATCTCGGTACCGGCCATCGAATACCCGAACGGCTACCACGTGGAGGTCACCGGGGGCACAGTGGTCTCAGAGGCTGACGCCGCGGTGCTGGTCATCGAATCCGACGGTGGCGCAAGCACGGTCAACGTCGTCGTGCGCCCGGCCGCAGACGTGCCGTAACCGGGGACCGACGATTACGGCAGCCGGCCCTGATCCTGACGGCCGCGGCCGCCGCGATGAACTTCACGATGCCGGCAGTGCTGCGGCGAGGGGCCTGGGGCGTTGCGGCCTGCGCTTCGTCGGAGGACTTCACCATGTGCTCGACCAGCTCGTTGAACGACATTCCGCCATCCAGCTTTTCGCAGACCGGGTGCGCCGCCGAGATCAGTTCGGGCACGTCCTGGGCGGCGGGCATGCGCTGTTGCGCGAGCCGGCAGGAACACGGCCCCCGACACCAGTGGCGCCAAGGTGAGAGCCGCCGGGCGGCCAAAGCGCGCAAACACGATGTCTACGGTCGTATATTTCGGCGGTGCTGTGGGCCATTCACCGCCGCCCAACCGTCGCCGGCGGGCGACTAAAATCGCGTCCGTGCCGGATCCGACCGAGGCAGCTCGCTGAGAATCCTCGCCGACACCACCCCGCTGCGCAGCCCCGACTTCCGCCGGCTGTGGCTGGCCGGGATCCCCACCGTCATCGGGGCCAACCTCACCATCTTCGCGGTGCCGGTGCAGATCTACGCGCTCACCCGAAGCTCGGCCTACGTCGGGCTGGCCGGGCTGTTCGCGCTGGTGCCGCTGATCGTCTTCGGGCTGCTGGGCGGGGCCTGGGCCGATGCGATGGACCGCCGAAAACTGCTGATCATCGCCTCCTGCGGGCTCGGCGCGGCCTCGCTGCTGTTGTGGGTGCAGGCGGTGGTCGGCGCCGGGGTGTGGGTGGTGCTGTGCCTGCTGGCGGTGCAGCAGGGGTTCTACGCCATCAACGCCCCGACCAGATCCGCGGCGATCCCACGGATGGTGGCCGGCGGCGACCTGCCCGCCGCCAACTCGCTGAACATGACCGTGATGCAGTTCGGGGCGATCGTCGGGCCGCTGCTGGCCGGTCTGCTGCTCGGCTGGGTCGACCTGTCCACGCTGTACCTGATCGACGCGCTGACTTGCCTTTTCCCGATCTGGGCGACGTTTCGGCTGAACCCGATGCCGCCCACCGAATCAGCCGCGGGGGCCCGGTTCGGCGTCGCGGCGGTGCTGGACGGGTTCCGGTATCTGGCCGGCAATACCGTGGTGCTGATGTCGTTCGTGGTGGACCTCATCGCGATGGTCCTGGGTATGCCGCGGGCGCTGTTCCCGCAGATCGCCGTCGCGGATTTCGGCGGCCCGGTCGACGGCGGCACCACCATGGCGTTGCTGGCCGCGGCGATGTCGGTGGGGGCGGTGGCCGGCGGGGTGTTTTCGGGCTGGCTGCCGCGGATCAGCCGCCAGGGCCTGGCGATCGTCGTCTCGATCGTGGTGTGGGGCGCGGCGATGGCCGGTTTCGGGCTGGCCGTCTCCCGGGCCGGCGGGCACGCCGGTGCGGTGCTGTGGGTGGCGCTGGCGTTCCTGGCCATCGGCGGCGCCGCGGACATGGTGTCGGCGGCGTTCCGGTCGACGATGCTGCAGCAGGTCGCCTCCGACGAGATCCGGGGCCGGTTGCAGGGGGTGTTCACGGTGATCGTCGCCGGTGGCCCCCGGCTCGCCGATGCGGTGCACGGCGCCGCCGGTGCGGCGGTGGGAACGGCCGCGGCGGCGGCCGGCGGCGGGTTGCTGGTGGTGGTGGCAGTGGTGCTCGCCGCGCTGGCGGCGCCCGCTTTCACCGGCTACCGCAGGCCTGGACCGGCGGCGGCGCGATGACCGGCCGTCGATACCCTGCCCCGGGCGGGCACGGCCGCCTCGAACCGACTACCTTTTGCTATACACACCCGATTGACTGGTCAGCCGAATAGCGCAAAGGGGTTCCTTGTGGCCGCAACCGACGACACCGCCACCCTGAAGTACCCGGGGGGCGAGTTAGAGCTGCCGATCGTCCGCGCGACTGAGGGTTCCGACGGCATCGCCATCGGGTCGCTGCTCGCCAAGACCGGGCACACGACGTTCGACAACGGCTACGCCAACACCGCGCCGGTCAAGAGCGCCATCACCTACATCGACGGCGATGCCGGCATCCTGCGCTACCGCGGCTACCCGATCGAGCAGCTGGCCGAGAAGTCCACCTTCATCGAGGTCAGCTACCTGCTGATCTACGGCGAACTGCCCACCGCCGAGCAGCTGGCGGCGTTCACCGGCAAGATCCAGCGGCACACCATGCTGCATGAGGACCTGAAGCGGTTCTTCGACGGCTTCCCGCGCAACGCCCACCCGATGCCGGTGCTGTCCAGCGTGGTCAACGCGCTCTCCGCCTACTACCAGGACTCGCTGGACCCCTCCGACAACGAGCAGGTCGAGGTCTCGACCATCCGGCTGCTGGGCAAGCTGCCCACCATCGCCGCCTACGCCTACAAGAAGTCCGAGGGGCAGCCGTTCCTGTACCCGGACAACTCGCTTTCCCTGGTGGAGAACTTCCTGCGGATGACCTTCGGCCTGCCGGCCGAGCCCTACGAGGTCGACCCGGAGGTGGTCCGGGCGCTGGACATGCTGTTCATCCTGCACGCCGACCACGAGCAGAACTGCTCGACGTCGACGGTGCGGCTGGTCGGCTCGTCGCGCGCCAACCTGTTCACCTCGATCTCCGGCGGCATCAACGCGCTGTGGGGCCCGCTGCACGGCGGCGCCAACCAGGCGGTGCTGGAGATGCTGGAGAAGATCCGCGACGAGCACGGCAACGTCGGCGACTTCGTCCGCAAGGTGAAGGACCGCGAAGACGGCGTCAAGCTGATGGGCTTCGGCCACCGCGTCTACAAGAACTACGACCCGCGGGCGCGCATCGTCAAGGAGCAGGCCGACAAGATCCTCGGCAAGCTCGGCGGTGACGACGAGCTGCTCAACATCGCCAAGGACCTCGAAGAGGCCGCGCTGACCGACGACTACTTCATCGAGCGCAAGCTGTACCCGAACGTCGACTTCTACACCGGGCTGATCTACCGGGCGATCGGCTTCCCGGCCCGGATGTTCACCGTGCTGTTCGCGCTGGGCCGGCTGCCCGGCTGGATCGCGCACTGGCGTGAGATGCACGACGAGGGTGATTCCAAGATCGGCCGGCCGCGGCAGATCTACACCGGGGCCACCGAACGCGACTACGTCAACATCGGCGGGCGGTAACCGCCGTGACGAACCCGGGCAAACCCGAGATCAGCGTTCCGAGCGGCCCGGCTCCGACCGAACTGGTCATCTCCGACATCGTTGTCGGCGACGGGCCCGAGGCCGCACCCGGTGCGCTGGTCAACGTGCACTACCTCGGCGTCGACTACGACACCGGCGCGGAGTTCGACAGCTCCTGGAACCGCGGCGAGTCGCTGGAGTTTCCGCTGGACGGCCTCATCGCGGGCTGGCAGGACGGCATCCCGGGCATGAAGGTCGGCGGCCGCCGTCAACTGGTGATCCCGCCGGAGCTGGCCTACGGCCCGGCCGGCACCGGCCACCAGCTGGCCGGCAAGACCCTGGTCTTCGTGATCGATCTGCTCGGCACCCGCTGAGTAGTGCGCGGCTGGCTGATCGGGGCGGCGCTGGCCGCGGTACTGCTCGGTGCGATCGGCATCGGGTTTCGGGAAGGCCTGCCGTCGCACGACGGCGCCGCACCCACCGCCGCCGCACCCGAACCGCTGTCGGTCATCCGCCGCGGCAACGAGATCACCCTGACCGGTGACGTGGCGGACCCGGCCGCCAAGCGGGCCCTGCTGGACGCGGTGATCACCTCATCCGACGAGGTGACCGTCATCGACCGCCTCGGTATGGCGCCCGGCGCCGAAACCCCGGACCTGGCCGCCTCGGCGCCGGTGTTCGAAGCGGCCGCGGTGATCGACGATTTCGCGTTGAGCGTCACCGGCGACACCGTGACGCTGCGCGGCACCGCGGCGAGGGCGGCGGAAGCGGCCGCGGTCGCGGACGCGGCCGAGGATGCCTGGCCGCAGGCCGAGATCGTCAACCGGCTTGAGACCGGTTCCGCGGGAAGATAATTCGTCCTCAGCTCGGCGGCGGCAGCCGCAGCAGCAGGCGCACACCGCCCAGCGGGCTGTCTTCCAGGGACGCCGTGCCGCCGTGCAGTTCGGCCTGCTGAGCCACCAGCGCCAGCCCGAGGCCGGACCCGGAGTGCGACGCCGTGGAGCCGCGGGAGAACCGCTCGAACACCATCCGGCGCTCCTCCTCGGGGACCCCGGTGCCGTTGTCGTCGATGGCGATCTCGACCCCGGCCCGGGAGGTGACCGCCGACAGCTGCACCTGCGTCGCGCCGCCGTGCTTGACCGCGTTGGCGATCGCGTTGTCCACCGCCAGCCGCAGCCCGGCCGGCAACCCGACGATGATGCACGTCGGCGACGGCACCAGCGAGACGTTCAGGTCGGGGAAGACCCGCATCGCGTCGTGCGCCGCCCGGTCGAGCAGTTCGGTGATGTCGACCGGGACGTGGTCGTCGGCGGTGGACAGTTCCCCCTGGGCCAGCCGCTCCAGCGCGGACAGCGTCGCCTCGATCCGGGACTGGGTGCGCACCACGTCGTGCAGCACTTCCTTGCGCTGATCGTCGGGCAGGTCGAGGGTGGTCAGCACTTCGAGGTTGGTGCGCATCGCGGTCAGCGGGGTGCGCAGCTCGTGCGAGGACACCGCGGCGAAGTCGCGCGCGGACGCCAGCGCCTCCTTGGTGCGGTCCTGCTCGGTCCAGATCCGCTGCAGCATGCCGCGCATCGCCTCGGCGATCTCCACCGCCTCGGAGGCGCCGCGCACCTCGATGTCCGGGCGTTCGTCGCCGGCGTCGATCGACCGGGCCTGCTGCGCCAGCCGCCGCAGCGGCCGCACCGCGAACGCGGCCAGCAGCCAGCCCAGCACCGCTGCCGCGCCGATCGAGAACGCGCAGAGCAGGATCACCCGGCGGTGCAGGTTGTTGATATCGGCGATGGTGGCGTCGTAGGTGGCGCCGACCGCCAGCGAGCGTGGCCCGGGGCCGGGGATGTCCACGGTGCGCACCCGGTAGCGCACCCCGTCGATCTCGGTGTCGGCGTAGCCCGGTTCCAGCTCGGGCAGCACCACCGCCGAGTTCGACGTCACCTCGTCGGGCCGGCGCAGCGTGATCACCGCGTCGGTGGCACCGGCCGAGCGGGGCAGCTCGCCCAGGCCGATCAGCGGGACCGTCAAACCGGCCGCCTCGTCGAGCCGGCGGTCCAGCCAGTACTTGCGGTCGTTGGTGATGCCGACCCACACGATCGCCCCGATGATGACCGTCACGATTGCGGTGCCGATGGCGGTCGCGAGCACCACCCTGGTCCGCAGCGACGGGGTCCGAGCGAAGATGCGCCGCAGCACGTTCATCAGGGTCATGGTCGTCTCACTGCGTTCGCAGCACGAATCCGACCCCGCGCACGGTGTGCAGCAGCCGGGGCGCACCGCCGGCTTCCAGCTTGCGCCGCAGGTATCCGATGAACACGTCGACGACGTTGGTGTCGGCGGCGAAGTCGTAGCCCCAAACCAGCTCGAGGAGCTGAGCGCGCGACAACACCGCGGTCTTGTGTTCGGCGAGCACCGCCAACAGGTCGAACTCCCGCTTGGTCAGGTCCACGTCGACACCCTTGACGCGGGCGCGCCGGCCCGGGATGTCGACCTCCAGCGGACCCACCGTGATGGTCTCCGAGGAGGAACTGGCCGCCGACCCGCGCCGCCGCAGCATCGCCCGTACCCGGGCCACCAGCTCGGCGAGCACGAACGGCTTGACCAGGTAGTCGTCGGCCCCGGCCTCCAGGCCGGCGACCCGGTCGTCGACCGAACTGCGCGCCGAGAGCACACACACCGGCACGTCGTCGCCCATGGCGCGCAGCGCCGTCACCACGCTCACGCCGTCGAGCACCGGCATGTTGATGTCGAGCACGATCGCGTCCGGGCGGGCCTCCTTGGCGCTGCGCAGCGCCTCGGCGCCGTCGGCCGCCGTCGCCACCTCGAACCCGGACAGGCGAAGTCCACGTTCCAGTGAGGCGAGCACGTCGGAGTCGTCGTCGACGACCAATACCCGGGGCGAGGCGGCGGCGTTGTCCATGGTGGCCATTTTGCCGCAACGTTGCCGCCAAGCGCGGGATGTGCCCCGGGGCGGTGCTGCGGATCTCGCGGCGATCGCGCAGCGGTTCGCCGCCATCGATCTAGTGTCGATTCCGTGAATACGGCGGCCACCTCGTCACTGCGCCGCCTGCTGCCGTACCTGCGTCCCTATCGGGCCAGGTGGATCACCATGATCGCGGTGGCGATCGCCAGCCTGGGGGCCACCGTGGTGATCCCGCTGATGACCAAGGCCGTCATCGACGGGCCGGTGGCCCACCGTGACCAGCCCGGCCTGTGGGTGCTGGGCACGGCGGCCACCGCGCTCGGCGTCGGCGAGGCGGTGCTGTGGCTGGTGCGGCGCTGGCTGGTCGCACACGCCACCATGGGCGTCGAAGCCGACCTTCGCAAGGATCTCTACGCCCGGCTGCAGCGGCTGCCGATGACGTTTCATGGGCGCTGGCAGTCCGGTCAGCTGCTGTCGCGGATCATGAACGACCTGGCCACCATCCGCCGCTTCCTGTCGTTCGTGGTGGTGTTTTTGGTGCTCAACACGTTGCAGATCATCGCGGTGACGACGATTCTGCTGGTGCTGTACTGGCCGCTGGGCGTGGTGGCCTGCGCGTCCATGGTGCCGGTGACGCTGGTCGTTCAGCACTTCCGGCGCCAGTACACCCTGCTGTCCCGGCGGACGCAGGACCAGGCCGGCCAGGTGGCCACCCGAGTGGAGGAGTCCGCGCTGGGCCTGCGCACCATCAAGGCGTTCGGGCGTGAGGACCACGTGTTCGCCCAGTTCGACGCCCAGGCCAAGACGCTGCGCGACCTCGGTATCGACAAGGTGGTGGTGTCGTCGAGGTTCTGGACGCTGCTCGAGGTGATCCCCAACCTCACGCTGATCGTGGTGCTGGCGATCGGCGCCTACGCCGCCGGGCACCAGCTGGTCACGATGGGCACCCTGGTCGCGTTCATCACGCTGATGCTGTCGCTGGTCTGGCCGGTGTCCTCGCTGGGCTTTCTGCTGTCGGCCAGCCAGGAGGCGATGACCGCCGCCGACCGGATCACCGAGATCTTCGACGCGCCCGTGGAGATCACCGACGGCGACGATCCGGTGCCGCCGTCGGGGCGGCTGGAGTTGCGCGACGTCGGATTCCGCTTCGGTGACGGACCCTGGGTGCTGCGCGGCGTCGACCTCACCGTCGCGCCCGGCGAGACCATCGCGCTGGTGGGCGCCACCGGCTCGGGGAAGTCGGTGCTGGCGATGCTGCTGTCCCGGCTGTACGACGCATGTGAGGGGCAGATCCTCATCGGCGGGCGCGACATCCGCTCGCTGACGTTGGCGGCGTTGCGCTCGGCGGTCGTCACCGCCTTCGACGACCCCACCCTGTTCTCGATGTCGGTGGCCGAGAACCTGCGGCTGGGCCGGCCGGACGCGAGCGACGATGAGCTGGCACGGGCCCTCGACGTGGCGTCCGCGGAATTCGTGTACGCCCTGCCGGCCGGGCTCGACACCCGCATCGGCGAACAGGGGATGAGCCTGTCGGGCGGCCAGCGGCAACGGCTGTCACTGGCCCGGGCCATCGTGGCCGCACCGACGATCCTGGTGCTCGACGACACGCTGTCGGCGCTGGACGTGCACACCGAGGCCGCCGTGACCGACGCGCTGCGCCGGGTGTTGCGGGATGGCCCCGAGCCGATCACCGGGATCGTGGTGGCCAACCGGGCGTCCACCGTGGGGCTGGCCGACCGGGTGGCGCTGCTGGAGGACGGGACCATCACCGCGGTCGGCACCCACGCCGAGCTGTTGGCCGGCGTCCCGCGGTACCGCTACCTACTGGCTGCCGACGACGAGCTCGACGACGGCGCCGAACACCTCGTCGACTGGGCGCGGCGGTGACGGCCGACCGGGCCGCGGCGCGGGCCCTGCTGTGGTCGCTGCTGCGCCCCTACCGCACCGCGGTGGTGCTGCTGGCGTTGATCGTCGTGGTGGAAAACGCTGCCCGCCTTGCGGTTCCGGTGCTGGCGCAGCGCGGTATCGACCGCGGGATTCCGCCGATAAGCGACGGCTCCACCCGGACGCTGACGCTGATCGTCGTCGCGCTGGGGGCGGTGGTGTTTACCCAGGCCGGCAGCCGGCTGCTGTTCCTGCAGTGGTCGGGGCGGATCGGCCAGCGGGTGCTGTTGGAGCTGCGGCGGCGGGTGTTCCGGCATTTCCAGCGTCTCGATATCGGATTCCACGACCGCTACACCTCGGGCCGGGTGGTCAGCCGGCTGACCAACGATGTCGACGCGATCCAGGAGATGCTGACGAGCGGCTTCGACAGCCTGGTCAGCGCCGCGCTCACGCTGGCGGGCACGGCGGTGCTGCTGGTCGTGCTGGACTGGCGGCTGGGTCTGATGTGCCTGGGAGCCTTCCCGGTGCTGGTGGTGTTGCTGCGCTGGTTTCGGGCCGAGTCGTCGACGACCTACACCGCGGTCCGGGAGCACGCCGCGCGCGTGATCGTGCAGTTCGTCGAGACCATGACCGGCATCAAGGCGGTGCAGGCCTACCGCCGCGAAGCCCGCAACCAGCAGATCTTCGCGGGAGTCGCCGACCGCTACCGCGCCGTCAACGAGAAGGCGTTCAAGCTGGTCGCCGTCTTCAGCCCCGGCGTCAAACTGGTCGGCAACCTCACCACCGGGGTGGTGCTGCTCTACGGTGGCTGGCGAGTCCTGCACGGGCACATGACGATCGGGACGTTCACCGCGTTTCTGCTCTACCTGCGGATGTTCTTCGAACCGATGCAGGAGATCACCCAGTTCCTCAACACTTTTCAGTCCGCGACCTCCGCCCTGCAGAAGCTGGCCGGGGTGCTCGCCGAAACCCCCGCCGTGCAAGAGCCAGCCGACCCGGTTACCCCCGGCGAGATGCGGGGCGAGATCGCACTGCGCGACGTGCATTTCGGCTACCGGGCCGACGCGCCGGTGCTGGCCGGGCTGTCGCTGACCATCCCGGCCGGCCAGACGGTGGCGCTGGTCGGCAGCACCGGGGCCGGCAAGACCACGATCGCCAAACTGATCGCCCGGTTCTACGATCCGGCGGCGGGAGCGGTGACGCTCGACGGTATCGACCTTCGTGAGCTGGCCCAGGCGGAGCTGCGCCGGCACGTGGTGATGGTCACCCAGGAGAACTTCCTGTTCTCCGGGACGGTCGCCGACAACATCCGGTTCGGCCGTCCCGAGGCCACCGACGCCGAGGTGGTCGCCGCCGCGGCGGGTGTGGGAGCCGACGCGTTCATCGCCGCCCTGCCGGCCGGCTTCGACACCGACGTCGCCAGGCGCGGTGGCCGGCTGTCGGCGGGCCAGCGCCAACTGGTCGCGTTCGCCCGCGCATTCCTGGCCGACCCGGCGGTGCTGATCCTCGACGAGGCGACGTCATCGCTGGACATCCCCGGTGAGCGGATGGTGCAGCAGGCGCTGCGAACCGTGCTGGCCCGGCGGACCGCGCTGGTGATCGCCCACCGGCTCTCGACGGTCGAGATCGCCGACCGGGTGCTGGTGATCGAGGGCGGGGGCGTCGTCGAGGACGGGCCGCCGGCGGAGCTGATCCGCGCCGAAGGGCACTACGCCGCGCTGCACGAGGCCTGGCTGCGGTCGCTGGGGATTTCGGCGCGATAGTCGTCGCTGAGCGGGCACTATCGCGCCGAAATCGCAGGTTCAGTCCAGCCCGATCCGCCGGTAGCGCGCCAGCCTGGCGGCCAGCCGCTGCTCGGCGGGCACCCCACGCAGCGCGTGCAACTCCGCGGCGACGGCCCGCGACATCCGCTTGGCGAAGTCGATCGGCTCCGCGGCGGCGTCCGGGCGCTCCGCCACGATCACGTCGACGATGCCGTGCGCCTGCAGATCCGCCGACCGGATGCCCTGCGCGGCGGACAGCTCGGGGGCGTGCTGGGTGTCGCGGAACACGATGGCGCTGGCGCCCTCCGGCGGCAGCGGCGCCAGCCAGCCGTGCTGCGCGGCCAGCACCCGGTCCGCCGGCACCATCGCCAGCGCGGGCCCGCCGCTGCCCTGACCGAGCAACACCGAGACCGTCGGCACCGGCAGGGTGACCAGCTCCGCCAGGCACGCCGCGATCTGCGCGGCCAGCCCGCCCTGCTCGGCCTCCACCGACAGTGCCGGCCCCGGGGTGTCGATGGCCAGCACCAGCGGCAGCCGCAACCCTGCCGCCAGCGCCATGCCGCGGCGGGCGTCGCGCAGCGCAACCGGGTCGGTGAGCCGATCCGGCCCGCGCAGCTGACCCAGCACCACCGCCGGCTGGCCGCCGAAGCGGGCCAGTGCCAGCAGTAAGGTGGCGCCCCGCTCGGCGCTGCCGGTACCCGACAGGAACACCCGCTCGGTGGCGCCGTGGCGCAGCAGGAAACCCACCCCGGGCCGATCCGGCCGCCGCGACGCGCACACCGAATCCCACGCCGCGATGTCGGGGACCGGTTCGGCGGGTGGCATCACCGGAGCCGCTCCCGGCTCGTCGAGCATCACCTTCAGCGCCCGGGCGCAGGTGCGCCGCAACCACTTCACCGGGATCACACCGTCGATCACGCCGTGGGCCTGCAGGTTCTCGGCGGTCTGCACGCCTTCCGGGAAGGGTGCCCCGTAGAGCTGCTGGTAGACCCGCGGCCCCAGGAAGCCCACCAGCGCCCCCGGCTCGGCCAGCGTGACGTGCCCCAGCGAACCCCAGGAGGCGAACACCCCGCCGGTGGTGGGGTGGCGCAGGTAGACCAGGTAGGGCAGGTGTGCGCGCTTGTGCAGCTCGACGGCGGCGGCGATCTTCACCATCTGCAGGAACGCGACGGTGCCTTCCTGCATCCGGGTGCCGCCCGAGCTCGGCGACGCCAGCAGCGGCAGTCGCTCGGCGGTCGCCCGTTCGATCGCGGTGGTGATCCGTTCGGCGGCGGCCACCCCGATCGAGCCGGCCAGGAAATCGAAGTCGCTGGCGATCACCGCCACCCGCCGGTCGCCCACCCGGCCCTCGCCGGTGATCACCGCCTCGTCGCGGCCGGTGGCTTTCCGGGCGCCAGCCAACTCGGCGGCATAGGCGTCGTCGCCGTGTACCGCCAGCGGCTCGCCATCCCAGCTGATGAACGAGCCGCGGTCCAATACCGCGTCGCGCAGTTCGTCGGCCCCGGTCCGGCTCACAGCACGAGCCTAATTACGCTGGGATGTCATGATCGGTGTTACCCGCGACCAAGCTGTCACCACTATCGAGCTGCAGCGCCCGGAGCGGCGCAACGCATTGAACTCCCAGCTCGTCACCGAACTGCGGGCGGCCATCCTGGACGCCGCCACTCACGACGTCCGGGCGATCGTGCTGACCGGGCAGGGCACCGTGTTCTGCGCCGGCGCCGACCTGTCCGGCGACGCGTTCGCCGCCGACTACCCCGACAAGCTCATCGCGCTGCACACGGCCATCGGCGACGTCCCGGTGCCGGTGATCGGCGCCATCAACGGGCCCGCGATCGGCGCCGGCCTGCAACTGGCGATGGTCTGCGACCTGCGGGTGGTGGCCCCGGAGGCCTACTTCCAGTTCCCGGTGGCCAAGTACGGCCTGGCGTTGGACAACTGGAGCATCCGCCGGCTGTCGACGCTGGCCGGCTACGGGCGGGCGCGGGCGATGATGCTGACCGCCGAGAAGCTGACCGCCGAGACGGCGCTGCTGACCGGCATGGCGAACCGGATCGGCACGGTGGCCGACGCGCAGGCCTGGGCGCAGGAGATCGCCGGGCTGGCGCCGCTGGCGCTGCAGCACGCCAAGCGGGTACTCAACGACGACGGCGCCCTGCAGGAGCAGGAACCGATCCACAAGGAACTGTTCGACCGGGCCTGGGGCAGCCAGGACGTGATCGAAGCCCAGATGGCGCGCATCGAGAAGCGACCGCCGAAGTTCCAGGGCGCATAACAGGGGCTGCGGTGATCGCAGAGGCGGCGGCGCCGGGTCAGCCCCATAAACTAGGCGGCATGCTGCGCGGAGCACTCCGGCTGAGCCGGCTCTTGGGGGGTACGGCCGCCCTGATCGCCGGCGGCTGGACGCTGCGCGCGCTACGCGGCACACCCGGCGCGCTGGGCGCCGCTCCGGGAGCGATTCACGCGGCCGCCGCCCGGTCGACGCACTATCGCGACGGCGTGTTTCACAACATCGAGCAGGTCGCGATCGTCAACATGGACCGCGAACAGCAGCGCTTGATGCTGCGGGAGCTGTTCGCCGACCGTGGCGCGGGCCGGCCCTCGACATGCGTCCCGCTGACGGTGCCCGATTTCGGCGGTGCCGCGGAATCACTGGCGATCACCTGGCTGGGCCACGCCACGGCCATGATCGAGGTCGACGGCTACCGGGTGCTGACCGACCCGGTGTGGAGCGAACGCTGCTCGCCGTCGGACGCGATCGGCCCCAAACGGCTGCACCCGCCGCCGGTGGAACTGGCGGCGCTGCCCGCGGTGGATGTGATCCTCATCAGCCACGACCACTACGACCACCTCGACATCGACACCATCACCGCGCTGGCCCGCAGCCAGCGGGCGCCGTTCGTCGTCCCGTTGGGGGTGGGGGCGCACCTGCGGGCGTGGGGTATTCCCGCGGACCGGATCGTCGAGCTCGACTGGGATGAGCACACCACGCTGGGCGATCTCACGCTGGTCTGCACGCCGGCCCGGCACTTCTCCGGACGGTTCCTGACCCGCAACCTGACGCTGTGGGCGTCGTGGGTGATCGCCGGGCCCCGCCACCGGGTCTACTTCGGCGGCGACTCCGGATACACCTCCAGCTTCCGGCAGATCGGCGCCGACCACGGCCCGTTCGACGTGACCCTGTTGCCGATCGGCGCCTACAACACCGCCTGGCCCGACGTCCACATGAACCCCGAAGAGGCAGTGCGGGCGCACCTGGATGTCAACGGCGAAGGGACCGCGACGCTGGTGCCGATCCACTGGTGCACATTCCGGCTCGCACCGCACCGCTGGGACGAGCCGGTGGAGCGGCTGCTGGCCGCCGCCGAGGCCGCCGGGGTCACGGTGGCCGTCCCGCGTCCCGGCGGTTCAGTGAGACTCGACGAAGGAGAGGCGAAGCTGGAACCGCCGCATGAACCCGGCGGTTCAGTGAGACTCGACGCAGCAGAGGCGAAGCTGGAACCGCCGCATGAATCCGATGAGCGAATCCGCCCGGCTGACGGCGGCTTCGAAACCTGGTGGCGGTCTTGACCGTCGCGCAGGCCGCCACCGGGCTCACCGATGCCGAAGTCGCCCAACGGGTTGCCGACGGACAGACCAACGACGTCCCGGTCCGGGCGGCCCGCAGCGTGCGCGAGATCATCCGGGCCAACGTCTTCACCCGGATCAACGCGATCCTGGGTGTGCTGTTCGCCATCGTGCTCACCACCGGCTCACTGATCAACGGGCTGTTCGGGTTGCTCATCGTCTTCAACAGCGTCATCGGCATGGTGCAGGAGATTCGGGCCAAGCAGACGCTGGACAAGCTGGCCATCGTGGGCCAGGCGAAACCGTTGGTGCGCAGGCAATCCGGGACACGGTCGCTGCCGCCGGGCCAAGTGGTGCTCGACGACGTCATCGAGCTCGGCCCCGGCGACCAGATCGTCGTCGACGGCGATGTCGTCGAGGTGTCCGACCTGGAGGTCGACGAGTCCCTGCTCACCGGTGAAGCCGACCCGATCGGCAAGAACATCGGCGACCAGGTGATGTCGGGCAGTTTCGTGATCTCCGGCAGCGGCGCCTACCGGGCAACCAAGGTGGGGCGCGAGGCGTACGCGGCCAAGCTGGCCGAAGAGGCCAGCAAGTTCACCCTGGTGAAATCCGAACTGCGCTCCGGCATCAACCAGATCCTGAAATTCATCACCTACCTGCTGATCCCGGCCGGACTGCTGATCATCTACACGCAGCTGTTCACCACCGACGTGGGCTGGCAGGCGTCGGTGCTGGCGATGGTCGGCGCGCTGGTGCCGATGGTTCCCGAGGGGCTGGTGCTGATGACGTCGCTGGCGTTCGCGGTCGGGGTGGTGCGGCTCGGGCAGCGGCAGTGCCTGGTGCAGGAACTGCCCGCCATCGAGGGGCTGGCCCGCGTCGACGTGGTCTGCGCCGACAAGACCGGCACCCTGACCGAGAACGGGATGCGGGTGGCTGAGATCGCCGAATTCACCGGCGCCCAGGGCCTTCCGGTCCGCGAGGCGTTGGCCGCGCTGGCAGCCGACGATGCCCGGCCCAACGCCAGCATTCAGGCCATCGGCGAGGCGTTCCCGACGCCGCCGGGATGGACGTCGAGCGGGTGCGCGCCGTTCAAGTCGGCCACCAAGTGGAGCGGCGTCTCTTACGGTGAGCAGGGCAACTGGGTGATCGGGGCGCCCGACGTGCTGCTCGAATCGTCGTCGGAGGCCGCCGAACGGGCCGAACGGATCGGGGCGCGGGGCCTGCGGGTGCTGCTGCTGGGGACCAGCGACCGTCGGGTCGACCATCCCGACGCGCCGGGCCAGATCACCCCGGTCGCGCTGGTGGTGCTGGAGCAGAAGCTGCGGCCCGACGCTCGCGATACCCTGGACTACTTTGCCGCGCAGGAAGTCTCGGTGAAGGTGATCTCCGGTGACAACGCGGTCTCGGTGGGCGCGGTGGCCGAAGAGCTGGGGTTGTCCGGCGGGGCGATGGACGCCCGCAAGCTGCCGGCCGAGCCCGACGGGCTGGCCGACGCACTGGAGGAGCACACCGTGTTCGGCCGGGTGCGCCCGGACCAGAAGCGGGCCATGGTGCACGCCCTGCAGGCGCGCGACCACACCGTGGCCATGACCGGTGACGGTGTCAACGATGTGCTGGCGCTCAAGGACGCCGACATCGGCGTCGCGATGGGGGCGGGCAGCTCGGCGGCGCGCGCGGTGGCGCAGATCGTGTTGCTGGACAACAAGTTCGCCACCCTGCCCTACGTGGTCGGCGAGGGCCGCCGGGTGATCGGCAACATCGAGCGGGTGGCGAACCTGTTCTTGACCAAGACGGTGTACTCGGTGCTGCTGGCGCTGCTGGTCGGCCTGGTCGGGCTGGCCTCGGCGCTGTTCGGCACCAAGCCGCTGCTGTACCCGTTCCAGCCGATCCACGTCACCGTCGCCGCCTGGTTCACCATCGGTATCCCGGCGTTCATCCTGTCGCTGGCGCCGAACAACGAGCGGGCGCACCCCGGATTCGTGCGGCGGGTGATGAGCGGGGCATTACCGGCCGGACTGGTGGTCGGCATCGCGACGTTCACGTCCTACCTGCTGGCCTACCGCGGCAGCGAGGCCACGCCGGTACAGCAGATCCAGGCGTCCACCACCGCGCTGATCACCCTGCTGGTCACCGCCGGCTGGGTGCTGGCCGTGGTGGCACGACCCTATCAGTGGTGGCGGCTGACGCTGGTGATCTGCTGCGGCCTGGCCTATGTGGGGATCTTCGCGATCCCGCTGGCCCGGGAGAAGTTTCTGCTGGACCCCTCCAACGTCGCGCTGACGTCGCTGGCGCTGGGTATCGGGGCGCTGGGTGCCGCCGCCATCGAGGCGATGTGGTGGGCGAGGGGCGCGGTACTCGGTGAGCGGCCGAAGTTGTGGCGGGAGCCGGCAGCGACCACAATGACCGAGCGGTAGGGGATAGAAGGGGAAGACAAAGACATGGCCAAGCTCTCCGGATCCATTGACGTCCCACTGTCTCCCGAGGAGGCCTGGGCGCACGCCTCGGATCTGTCGCGCTACAAGGAGTGGATGACCATCCACCGGGTGTGGCGCAGCGCGTTGCCCGAAACCCTGGAAAAGGGCACCACGCTGGAGTCGATCGTCGAGGTCAAGGGCATGCCCAACCGGATCAAGTGGACGATCGTGAACTACAAGCCGCCGACGGGGATGACCCTCAACGGCGACGGCAAGGGCGGGGTCAAGATCAAGCTGCTGGCCAAGGTCGCCCCGGACGGCGACGGCGCCAAGGTCAGTTTCGACGTGCATCTGGGCGGGCCGGCGCTGTTCGGCCCGATCGGCATGCTGGTGGCCGCCGCGCTCAAGAGCGACATCAACGAGTCGCTGCACAAGTTCGTCACGGTGTTCGCGCCGGCTTGATCGGTTGCGCGCCCCGCCATCCCGTGGCTAGGGTGGCGGGCGTCCCTTCACAGGAGGTCTGGGCAATGACAGGCATCGCCGGTCCCGCGCCGTCGTCCGCGCGCTGATACCCGACGAATTGCCGTAGCCCGGTCCCGGTTGTCAGCGCACCCGCTGACTTTCCCGGAGACCTCATGCCCAAGTCCTTCCCTGACACCGATTCCGTTGTCACCCTGACCGATCTCGGCTTCAGCTGGCCCGACGGCACCACCGCGCTCGACGGTGTCACCGGTTCGTTCGGTGCCGGCCGTACCGGCCTGGTCGGTGCCAACGGCGCCGGAAAATCCACGCTGCTGCGACTGATCGCCGGGGCGTTGACCGCCACCGCCGGTAGCGTCACCGCCGTCGGCGAGGTGGCCTACCTGTCGCAACTGCTCACCCTCGACGTCGATGTGTCGGTCGCCGAACTGCTCGGTATCGCCGATCGGCTCTCCGCGCTGCGCGCGATCGAAGCCGGTCACGCCGAGGCGGCCCACTTCGACGTCGTCGGCGACGACTGGGATGTCGAGGCCCGCGCCGACGCGGCCCTGCAACCGATCGGACTCGGGTCGGCGGATCTCGACCGGCGAGCCGGTGACTTGTCGGGCGGCGAGGCGATGCTGGTGGCGCTGGCCGGTCTGCAGCTGAAGGCCGCGCCCGTCACGCTGCTCGACGAGCCGACCAACAACCTCGACCGGGACGGACGTCAGCGGTTGATGCAGCTGCTCGAATCGTGGCCGGGCGCACTGATTGTCGCCAGCCACGACACCGCTCTGCTGGAGCAGATGGACAGCATCGCCGAGCTCTACGGTGGGCGGCTGAGCACCTTCGGCGGTCCCTACAGCGCGTGGCGGGCGCACCTGGATGCTGAACAGGCCGCCGCCCGGGCGGCCGCGCGCACCGCGGCACAGGCTGTCAAGGTCGAAAAGCGGCAACGCGTCGAAGCCGAGACCAGGCTCGCGCGACGCAGCCGGGCGGCCCGGACCGCATACCTGAACAAGCGCGCCCCGAAAATCGTGATGAACGGGTGGGGTTCCAACGCACAGGTTTCGGCGGGCAAGCTGCGCGGCCACCTCGACGAGCGGGTCCGCGATGCGCAAGCCGACGCCGAAGCCGCGTCGGCCCGGGTCCGCCGAGACGAACACATCCGCGTCGACCTGCCCGACCCGGACGTGCCGGGCAGTCGCCGGCTGGCGGAACTACCGGGTACCGCCGGTGAGGCGATCATCGTGCAGGGGCCGGAACGGATCGCCCTGGACGGCCCGAACGGTGTCGGCAAGACCTCGCTGCTGGAGGCGCTGCTGGCCGGTGCGAGCGGCAGGCTGCTGACCGACCGGGTCGGTTACCTCCCGCAGCGACTGGATCACCTGGATGACAGCGTGTCCGCGTTCGAGGCCGTATCGGCGGTCTGCGGCAGCGAGCCGCGGGCGGTCCGGGCGCAGCTGGCCCGGTTCCTGCTGGATGCCGATTGCGTGGCCCGCCCCATCGGCAGTCTCTCCGGTGGGGAGCGGTTCCGGGTCGCACTGGCACAGCTGCTGCTCGCCGACCCGCCGCCGCAGTTGCTGCTGCTCGATGAACCCACCAACAACCTCGACCTGGACAGCGTGGGTCAGCTGGTCGACGCGCTGCGCGGCTATCGCGGCGCGTTCATCGTGGTCAGCCACGACGACGATTTTCTGGCCCGGCTCGGCCTGACCAGGACGGTGATGATGCCGCGCCGCGGTGAACTCATCGATGCGGGTTAGTGTCGCAACATGACTCACTCGCGTCCCGGTTGGCTCATCGCGCTGTGCGCCGCGATCCTGTCGGTCAGTGCGTGGCTACCGTGGCTGACCACCTCGGCCAACGGTGGCGGTCATGCCAGCGCGATAGGCGGCAGTATCGGCAGCATCGCACTGCCGCCGCACTTCGGTATCGGCCAGCTGATCGTGCTGCTGGCCGCCGCCCTGCTGGTGGCCGGCGCCATGATCGGCCGGCGACTGTTCAGCCGGCTGGCATCGGCTGCCGCACTGGTGATCTCACTGGGCATCGCCGGGCTGGGCATCTGGTACTACCAGCTGAACGTCGTCGCCCCGATCACCGCCGGCTACGGGCTCTATATCGGTGCCGTCAGTGTGGCGGGCGCGCTGGGCTGCTCGGTGTGGGCGCTTCTCACCGCAGTTCGGCGATGACGTCGGCGAATGCCGCGGCGTGGCCCTGCTGCACGGTGAAATAGCTCAGCCCGTAGCGCCGGCGATACTCCCGAAGCGTGTCGGCGATGTCGGTCGGTGATCCGGACAACACCGCGGGCATGGCCAGCAACTGCTGATCCGACAGTGTCGGCGCGAACCGGCGGGTCAGCGACAGATCCGGAACCCCGGAGCCGTCGTTCGGCACCGCTGTGATCGCCAGGTTCAGTTCCAGCTGCTCGAACCGATCGCCGGCGGCCGCGCGCACGAAGGAGATCCGTTCGGCCAGCGGATCATCAGCGCCGGCGACGTGCGCGCCGGTCAGTCCGATGATGCCGGCGTGCCGGGCCGCCACGCTGAGCAGCCGGTCGCCGCTGCCGGCGATGAGGATGGGCACACCCGGTTGGTGTTGTGCCACATAGGTCGTCACATGTTCCAGGTAGTCGATGCGGCGGCCGGCGCTGGGGAACGGCAGCTCGGCGGCCTCGAATTCCTCGCGCACGTAGCCCGCACCCAGACCGACTTCCAGCCGGCCGCCGGACAGCAGGTCCGCATCGGCGATATCACGGGCCAGCAACGCGGGCTTGTAGAAGCACGCGTTGAGCACGTAGGTGCCCAACCGGATCGTGGTGGTGGCCGCTGCGGCCGCGACCAGGGTGGGGAAGGGGGCCGGGGCGCCGAGATGGTCGGGGACGTGCAGCACATCGAACCCGAGTCCCTCCAGCCGCCGCGCGGTCCCGGCGAGCACGTCCGCGGAGCGGATCGCGTGCAGCCCCACGCCGAACCGAAACTCCTTGTCCACCAACTATCCCCTAGATGTCCCAGGACCGGGCCGCGATCGCCAGGCCGTGTACCAGCGCCGACGTGGCCGGTGACAGGCCGTCGTCGCCGGGTGGCTGGCTGCGGGGGCTGATGCCGCGCACCCGCGGCGACAGCTCCAGCTGGGTTCCGCCGCCGCGCACCTGATTGACCGGATTCGTCGGGTGCAGGCCGCGCAGCCCCTGCGGGATCGCGGCGAGGTCGGTGATCACCTGGTAGCCGGGAATGTCCAGGCATCGAGCGAGGTGGGCGGCCAGCCTGCGATTACCGCCGCCCGCCAGCAGTTGGGTGCTGCGCCCGATCCGGCCGTACCCGTGCAGCGACACCACGACGTCGACGTGGTCGAGGAATTCGGCAAGCCGCTCCGATTCCTCGGCGAGGTAGCGCGCCGACGGCAGGTGCCGCGGATAGCCGTCGGGATGGCGCACCAGATACACCGATGCGCCGGCGGCATCGGCGGCGCGCTCGGCGATCACGTCGGTCATCTGCTCCAGACCGCCGCCGTGTATGGCCATGAAGCCGAACCGTGACCGCAGCCGGCTCTCGTCGATGACCTCGGGATCGGCCAACAGCTCCGAAAGCGACTGCGGCGCGGTGTCGTTGGTGGGCGGTGTGCGCAGTGGCCAGTGGACCGGATCCCAGCGTCGCAGAAACTCGATCCACAACGGCGGCAACCCGTGCTGGACGGCCGCGCCGATGATGCGCTCCAGGTAGCCGTCCCGCGGCGCACCGGCCTGCACGCGGTGGTCGATGTACACCCACGCCGGCGACGGCCCGTCGGTGGTGTGCACCGTCAGCCGGTCCCGGCGGTAGCGCACCGGGACACCTTCGGCGCTGTCCAGCGCCGCCAGGTCGCGATCCGAGAGCTGCCACAGCACGCCGTGCACGTGTGATCCGGGGAACGGCTCGACGGTCGCGACACCGCGCTGGTTGATCAGCCAGTCGTGGTCGGCCAATGTCGCCGGCCGGGGGTCCGTCGCCTCCGGGCAGCGGCGCGCCATCTGCTGTGCGCACAGGTTGGACCCGTACGCGAAGTAGGTGTGCCTGGTGGCGGGCATTCAGCGTGGCGGGCGGGTCGGGGGGCCCGGTGCCGGCCGGGTGTCGCTGTCGGCTGTCTCGTCCGGGTGGGCTGCCGGGAAGACCCATTTACCGGTGAGCAGTTCCTGCTTCGGCTGGTAGAGCCGGACCAGGTAGTTCCATCCCGGTGTGATCGGCAGGCAGTTGACGGTGCCGGCCGAGCACCCGCCGAACTGTACGGTCACCGCTCCGTCTGGGCCCTTGGCCGCGGTGATGTCGTTGACCGAGTACGCCTGCTGTGGGTTCTCGGTGAAGTAGCCGTTCTTGTTGTAGACGCTGACCGACCAGAAGGCTTTCACCGGAACGTCTTCGACGGTCAGCCGGTACACCGTGTTGCCGTCGTTGCGGGCCGGAGTGACGTTGAGATACATGGTGTCGTTCTCGGGGTGCCCGCCCCAGGCCGCGGCCGCCCCGATCAGATGCCGCACCGGGTCGGTGTCGGCCAGCGTGCCGAACATGCCCCGGTTGTCGGGGATGGTCTCGGCGAGCTCCAGCAAAGCGTCGCTGACCTTCTTCTGGGTGACCGGATCCCACCGGGGCACATCGAAGGTGCCCGAGTCGTCCTGCGCCGCGGTGATGCCGTCCTGCAGCCGGCGTGCCGCGGCCAGATCGGCCGGATCCTTCGGGTTGGCGAAAATTTGGACGGCGACCATCACGTAGCGGGTGCCGATGTGCTCCTGATCGAGGATGTGCTCGCCGCCGCCGTAGAACATGTCGGTGACGTACTCGTCCTGGCTGATCACCTGCGCCGACATGTACCGCTCACCCGGATCGGGCAGCGTTATCGTCACCGGGCCCGCCTGCAGGTCGAACACCGCCGCCGAATACAGCGTGTCCCGGTTGGGCCGCACCACCAGTTGCCGGTCGATGGGGGTGAGCTCGCGCCGGTGGAAGAAGCGGCCGAAACCGTTCTCGTTGACGACGTTGGTGAATTCCTGGTCGGTGACCGCCCGCACGAAGTTGTCCGGTGACACCAGCACCATGCCGTTGGGGGTGCTGCGCGGTGCCTGGCCCGCGAGCGGGTCCGGGCCGGCCTTGGTCACCGTCAGCCCGCAGCCGGAGAGCGTCAGCGTCGCCGCCGCCACACCGAACACGCAAAGCCATCGCTTGGACATGCAGCGCAACCTACCTGTCGGCACCGACCGATGTCGGCAAAAGGTTTCCCGACACGGTCGGCGATGTTAACGCGGGAACCGTTGCACGCCCATCGGTCCGGACGTAGGGTCCAAAATTAGAGTTTGCCGTTAATTCAACGTGCAAATTATTAACAAACTGGGGAGACAAGCTGTGGACATCACCGGCGGCACCGAGCCGAATCGCTCATCCAGGTTTCGGGCGAAGCGGTACCCGGTAGCCGCAGCCGCGCTGGGCGCCGCGCTGTCGATGGTGGTCGGCACCCCGCTGGACACGGCCGGCGCCCCCGCACCCGCGGTGACGCTGACGGCGGGATACCAGCAGGCACTCGATGACCTGCTGGACGCCATGAAGCAGGCGCAAGCCAACGACCTGGATCTGCCCTATGCTTCGCCGGGCGATGCGGACACCGTGATGACGATGCTGCAGAACACCAATTACCAGCTGATCACGACCGGGTTGTCGCGGGTCACCGAGTTGTTCAACGGGGTGTTCTTCCAATCGCCGGAAGTGGTCGCCGGAAATGTCGCCGACTCGCGCCAGTATTTCGACTACTTCACCCCCGACATCTATTACCACGTCACCGCGGGACTGGCGCCCGGTGCGACGTACAAGCTCACCGGAACCCTCGGCGGGGCGACCGAGCACATGTCGATCAGCACGATGGCCGTCACCGGCGCCACGGCCAAAACCATCGAGGACCTGGAACTCAACCACGGCCTGGTGGTCAACCCCGACGGCACCTTCACCGTCTACATCGGACCGGAAGCGCCGGCGGGTGCGGCGAACTTCTTGGACTCCAGTGATGCCACCGTCGGCGGCGCCGCATCTCTGCTGATCCGCGACATGATGGGCGACTGGGCCAACGGCCCGGGCAGCATCAGCCTCCAATGTGTCGCCGACTGCCCGCCGTTCTTCTCCATCCCGGCCGGCGGATTCTTCCCCACCGAGGATGGGGGAACCGACGTGCCGACCGAGCCGGCCAACATCGGCTCCGTCGACGACGTGTTGAACATGCTGTTCGGCGCCTTCGCGCAGATCGTGGTCCCGTTCAACCAGCGCAGCATCGAAGGTGGGGCATCGGTGGGTATGGAGGTGCCCGCCAACACCATGATGACGCTGGCGCCCGAAACCAGCTACGGAGTCGGGCTGGAGTCCGCTGTCGTCACCGGCGGCAACTTCGAGCTGGATCCCGGTGAGGCGCTGATCCTGAAGCTGCCGACCGTGGATGCGGCCTACAGCGGCATCGAGTTGATGAACGTCTACGGCGGTGCGCTGCCCTACGTGATGGCGCAGACCACCCTCAACAACACCCAGGCGTTCCACTCCGACGACGGCTACACCTACTACGTTGTCAGCGCGACGAATCCCGGTGTGGCCAACTGGCTCGACACCGGCGGACTCAACACCGGTGAGATCTTCGCCCGTTTCGAGAACGTCACCGACCGTGCCGACGCGCTCGGCCTGGGCGTAGAAACGCATGTGGTGCCGATCGACGACATCGGGCAGTACCTGCCCGACGACACCCCCAACGTCAGCCCGGAGGAGTTCGCCGCCGACATGGCCCGGCGGGTGATGTCGTATGACTACGCGCTGGACGTGTCCCGGATCCACGCCCAGCCCGCCTGGGTTCTGCAGCATCTGGAACTGAACGCGCTATCGGCGCTGATGGGCCGGGACAACTTTGAGTCGGTGTTCGGCAGCCAACCCTTCACCCCGATCGAGCTGCGGTTCACCGACGCACTGAGCCCGGACTGGGATGCGGTGTGGAACAGCTTCATGGACCACCCGGCCGAAAGCCTGACCTCGGTGTTCAACGCCCTGCCGGTACTGACCAGCGACATCAGCCTGCCGGTCACGCTGGCGCTGGCCCAGACCGCCATGTCGGTGGTGATGCCGCAGCTGTTCGTCACGGCTGTCGACGACGCGCTGTTCAACCCGAACACCAGCATCCTGTCCGGGTTGCTCAACGCCCGCGACGACCTGGCGACGGTGATCTTGAGCGGCAACGACGACTGGCCGACCGAACTG
>CAYNJD010000007.1:0-29204 GCA_964397355.1 uncultured Mycobacterium sp.
ATGTATCCGGAGGGCACCCGGTCACCCGACGGCCGCTTGTACAAGGGCAAGACCGGGCTGGGACGATTAGCGCTGCACACCGGTGTTCCGGTGATTCCGGTAGTGATGATCGGCACCGATGTGGTCAATCCGCCCGGCAGCAAGATGTGGCGGTTCGGCCGGGTCACCGTTCGGTTCGGCAAACCCATGGACTTCACGCGTTTTGAGGGGATGGCCGGCAACCGGTTCATTGAGCGGGCGGTCACCGACGAGGTGATCTACGAACTGATGCGGCTGTCTGGGCAGGAGTACGTCGACATCTACGCCGCCACCGTCAAACACAACGGTCAGAGCGGTGCAGAAGAGGTGTCCAAGTCGGGACAGTCGCCGGCCCGGATCCCGGAAACCGCAGCGGGCTGAGGTCCGGTCGCCGATCAACCGAGCGCCGGCGCCGGACTCGCCGGCGCCGATAGCCGCGATGCGGCAGCGGCTGTCAGCGTGATTCCAGCGGTGATGATGACGGCCAACGCCCACCACACATAGGAGGCCCCGAGCACTTGGCGCCACCACGGCGCGGTGGCCTCGCGGTGTTCGGGCAGCAGGTTGAGCGGGCTCCACACCATCAACGCGACCCCCGCCGCGCCGAGCAACGCCAACCCGACCGCCCGCCGCCGGTAGGCCAGCACGCCAAGCACCACCACGGTGGGCAGCATCCACACCCAGTGGTGCGACCATGACACCGGCGAAACCACCAGGCCGAACAAAGCCACGCAGACCAAAGCCAGGATCGGCTCTCCGGCGCTGAGCACCCGCCGGGCCGCCCACACCGTCACCGCCAGAACCAGCAGCGAACCCAGCAGCCACAGTACGAAGCGCTGCTGTTCGCCCAGTGCCAACCGGGCCAGGGCGCCGGCCAGATTCTGGTTGGTGTTCAAGGTTGCGCCACCGATCCGGTCGGTGTTGCGGACGGTGTCGGTCCAGTACTGCCAGGAATCGCGCCAGGCCAGCAGAAAACCGGCCGCGGTTGCCGCCACGAACGACATCACCGTGGTGAGCACCGCCCGACCGTCGCGGCGGAGCAGAAAATAAAGCACAAAGACCGCCGGGGTCAGCTTCAGCGCAATCGCCAAACCCAGCAGCAGGCCACGCGGCCACGGTGTACGGCGCGGTACGCAGTCGCCGATTACCAGGGCCATCAACACCGCGTTGATCTGGCCGAAAGCGAAATTCGACCGGATCGGCTCGAAGAAAATCACCGCGGGTACCACGATGGCGGCCGCCAGCCAGCACCGGCGCGACCAGGCCGCCTCGGGTGCGGCGTCGGAACGCGGCCACACATCAAGACCGGCAAGCACCACCGCCACCGCCGCGATCAGCAATGCCAACGTCGTGCAGGTTATCGCCGCACTGGCAGCCGGCAGCGGCAACCAGGCGAACGGACAGAACGCAATAGCGGCCAGCGGAGGATAGGTGAACGGCAGGTCGAGTCCGCCGGTGGTGTGAAACACCGCGTCATCGGCATAGAGCCGATGACCGTCTAACCAGGCGCGGCCGCCCATCCGGTAGACATCGATATCGATGCGATACGCACCGTGGCCCAACAGCAACCACACCGCATAACCCAGCGCGGCGATGACTGACAACTGACCCAGCCGCCATAGGATCCGCACGCGTCGCTGACCCGTATCGGTCGACCGCCACTCATCCATGTCGCAGGACAGACTAGCCGCGCCGTGACGCGCCGAGCGGCGATCAAGGCAGAATCGAGCACGATGAGGCTACCTTCTTAAGATGCTCGACTGGCTGCGACACGACATCATCAACGGCGGTCGGCTGCCGTTGCTGTGCTGCCTGATCGCCTTCCTGATGACGTTTTTCATCACCCGCGTCATTGTCCGGTACATCCGCAACCAGGACGGCAACCCCGCACCGCCTCGATGGTGGCAGCCACGCAATATTCGCATCGGCGCGATACACATCCACCACGTGGTGTTCGGGGTGCTGCTGGTGCTGCTGTCCGGGGTGACGCTGGTGACCGAGGCGGTCGATGGGCACGAACCACAGTCGACGCTCGCCGCTATCGGGTTCGGCATCGGGGCGGCGCTGGTGCTCGACGAGTACGCGCTGATCCTGCACCTGGCCGACGTGTACTGGGAAAAGGACGGCCGCACGTCGGTGGACGCGGTGTTCGCCGCGACCGCGGTGGCCGGCCTGCTGGTGCTGGGCTTTCACCCGCTGACGTTTCTGCTGTCGCTGTGGCACGATACCTCGTCGCCGCTGATCCGGACCGGGGTGTTCGCCGGCCTGGTGATGGCACTGCCGCTGGCGGTGGTGGTGCTGATCAAGGGCAAGGTGTGGACCGGGCTGACCGGAATGTTCTTTTTTCCGCTGCTGGTTGTGGGGGCGATTCGGCTGTCGCGGCCGCATGCCCCGTGGGCGCGCTGGCGCTACCTCACCCGACGCGAGAAGATGCGGCGTGCGCTGGACCGGGAGCGTCGGCTGCGCCGCCCGGTGGTGCGGGTCAAACTGTGGTTGCAGGATGCGGTCGCGGGCCGGCCGCAGGTTCCCGATGACAATGCGGTCGACGCGAAACTCGACCGGGAGGTCCGCGCGGCAGCCGCGCCCACCGTGCCCATCGCGATCGGCCAGTTCGGTGCGCCCGGACCGGCCGAGTCCCGGATGCAACGGGACTCCGCGCCGACGGTCCCCATCGTGACGCAACGGCTGCGGACGCCCGGTGGGTTTGGCCGGTGAGGTATTTCTACGACACCGAATTCATCGACGACGGCCGGACCATCGAACTGATCTCGATCGGAGTGGTCGCCGAGGACGGCCGCGAGTACTACGCTGTGTCGACCGAATTCGACCCCGGCCGGGCGGGCCGTTGGGTGCGGACACACGTGCTGCCTAAGTTGCCGCCACCCTCGTCGCCGATGTGGCGCTCACGCAGCCGGATCCGGTCGGATCTGGAAGCGTTCTTCGGTGTCGACGGCGCCGAGTCGATCGAGCTGTGGGCTTGGGTCGGTGCTTACGATCACGTGGTGCTGTGCCAGCTGTGGGGGCCGATGACCGAGCTGCCGGAGACGATGCCGCGATACACCCGGGAGTTGCGCCAACTGTGGGAGGACCGCGGCCAGCCGCGGCTGCCGCCGCGGTCCCCGGACGCGCACGACGCCTTGGTCGACGCACGCGACCAGCTGGGCCGATTCCGGGTAATCACGTCCGGCGCCGATGTGCGGCCGGAGCGTGACCACCACTGAGCCCGGTTACCATGGACGGGTGAACTGGAGCGTCGACCTACCGATCGACCAGCTGCCGTCGCTGCCCCCGCTGCCGGCGGACCTGCGGGCCCGGCTGGACGCCGCGCTGGCCAAGCCGGCTGCTCAGCAGCCGACCTGGCCTGCTCAACAGGCTGAGGCGATGCGCACGGTACTGGAGAGCGTGCCGCCGGTTACGGTGCCGTCCGAGGTGGTGCGGCTCCGGGAACTGCTGGGTCAGGTGGCCCGCGGCGAAGCGTTCCTCCTGCAAGGCGGCGACTGCGCCGAGACCTTCGCCGACAACACCGAGCCGCACATCAAGGGCAACATCCGGACCCTGCTGCAGATGGCGGTGGTGCTGACCTACGGGGCGTCCACGCCGGTGGTCAAGGTGGCCCGCATCGCCGGCCAGTACGCCAAGCCCCGCTCCGCCGACATCGATGCGCTGGGGCTGAAGTCCTACCGCGGCGACATGGTCAACGGGTTCGCCCCGGACGCCGCGGTGCGCGAACACGACCCGTCGCGGCTGGTGCGGGCCTACGCCAACGCCAGCGCGGCGATGAACCTGGTGCGGGCGCTGACCTCCTCGGGGCTGGCGTCGCTGGAGCTGGTGCATGACTGGAACCGCGAGTTCGTCCGCACCTCACCGGCCGGTGCGCGCTATGAGGCGCTGGCCGGCGAGATCGACCGGGGCCTGAAGTTCATGAGCGCCTGCGGGGTCGCCGACCGGGAACTGCAGACCGCCGAGATCTACGCCAGCCATGAGGCGCTGGTGCTCGACTACGAGCGCGCCATGCTGCGCATGGCCGACGTCGAGGGCTCCCCGAAGCTCTACGATCTGTCGGCGCATTTCGTCTGGATCGGGGAGCGCACCCGCCAGCTCGACGGTGCGCACGTCGCGCTGGCGGAGGTGATCGCCAACCCGATCGGCATCAAGCTGGGCCCGACGACCAGCCCGGAGCTGGCGGTCGAGTACGTCGAGCGGCTCGACCCCGACAATGTGCCCGGCCGGCTCACCCTGGTCAGCCGGATGGGCAACAACAAGGTGCGGGACCTGTTGCCGGGCATCATCGAGAAGGTGCAGGCCACCGGCCACCAGGTGATCTGGCAGTGCGACCCGATGCACGGCAACACCCACGAGGCGTCCACCGGCCACAAGACCCGCCACTTCGACCGGATCGTCGACGAGGTGCAGGGGTTCTTCGAGGTGCACCACGCGCTGGGCACCCATCCCGGCGGCATCCACCTGGAGTTCACCGGCGAGGACGTCACCGAATGTCTCGGTGGCGCCCAGGACATTTCGGACGCGGACCTGGGCGGCCGCTACGAGACGGCGTGCGACCCGCGGCTCAACACCCAGCAGAGCCTGGAGTTGTCCTTCCTGGTCGCCGAGATGCTGCGCGGCTGAGGTCTCCGCCGGTTACAGCAGCGCGCCGACGTTGTTGCCCAGCGTCCACCCGACGGCGGCCACCAGCCCGGTGAGCGCGCACACCACCGCCAGCCAGATCACCACCATCCGGCGCGCGTGCTGACGCTCCAGCACGAACCGACTCAGCTCGATCCCGGCGAATTGCCCTGTCACCTCCTGATATCGGGCATCGCTGTCGGCGGCCCAGTCCTGCGGTCCGCGGGTCAGGTGCAGCGTGGGCCGCTGCGGCGGCGCATTGCGCCCCGCGTCCCGGTGCGCCGGCGCGGCGACGTGCTGGGCGGAGTTGCGCGGCGCCGGCACCCGAAACGCCGGCAGCTCCAACCGGTGGGCGATCGCATCCACCTGCTGGGCCATCTCGGACCCGTCGGCGTACCGGTCGGCGGGGTCGGCTGCGGTGGCGCGGGCCACCAGGTCGTCGAATTCGGCTGGGACACCGTCGATTGCGGCACTCGGTGGCGGGACATCGTGATCCAGCCGCTGATAGGCCACCGTCAACGCCGAGTCGCCGGTGAACGGGGTGTGCCCGGTCAGCAGTTCGTAGGTGAGCACGCCGACGCCGTACACGTCGCTGGCCGGGCCGGCGTTGCCGTCGCGGACCTGTTCCGGCGACAGGTAGGCCGCGGTGCCCAGAATCACGTTGGTCGAGGTGATCCCGGCCGCCGCGATGGCACGCACCAGCCCGAAGTCGACCACCTTCACGTCGCCGTCATCGGAGATCAAGATGTTCTCCGGCTTGACGTCACGGTGCACCAGCCCGGCGCGGTGCGCGATTCCCAGCGCCCCCAGCACCGGCCGGAGCACCGCGGCAACAGCGTGCGGCGGCATCGGGCCGCGTTCGTTGAGCAGTTCCCGCAGTGTTCCGCCCTCGACGAGCTCCATCACCAGAAACGGCTGGCCCGGGTCGTGCGGCGTGCCGAAACCCTGGTCGTAGACCGCCACCAGGCCGGGGTCCTTGAGTCGGGCGACCGCCCGCGCCTCGAGCTGGAATCGGGTCAGAAACTGCTGGTCACCGGCGTAGCGCAGATCCATCACCTTGCATGCGACCGGGCGGTCCAGCCGCTCGTCGAGACCGCGGTACACCGTGGAGGTACCACCGGTGGCGATACGGGTCCCGACCCGGTACCGGCCGTCCAACAGGGCGCCTTCGAGTGCGTCGGGGCCCCATGCTGCGCTCACCCGGTCATGGTAAGTGGGGCGGTGGCCCCTCCGGCGGTTCTAAACTCATGTCGTGAGCAGCATTCCGGCCGCCGAAGACGTCATCGAACCCGACGAACCGACATATGACCTGCCCCGGGTCGCCGAGATGCTCGGCATACCGGTCACCAAGGTGCATCAGTATCTGCGCGACAACCACCTGGTCGCGGTGCGGCGTGCCGGTGCGCTGCTGGTCCCGCAGGTGTTCTTCACCGAGGCGGGGGAGGTCGTCAAATCCCTGTCCGGGCTGCTGGCGGTGTTGCACGACGGCGGCTACCAGCAGACCGACATCGTGCGCTGGCTGTTCACTCCGGACCCGTCGTTGTCGCTGACCCGCGACGGGGTGCGGGGGTCGGTCCCCAACGCCCGCCCGATCGACGCGCTGCACGCCCATCAGGCCCGCGAGGTGATGCGCCGGGCGCAGGCCATGGCGTACTGACCTCAGCCGGTTTCGGCGGGTTCGGGTGCTCTCGACAGCCGGTACCAGGCGAACACCGCGCAGGCGGTCGCGCCGATCACGTGCAGCCAGGAGTACATGCCGTGCGAGCCGTCGGGCTTGAAGATCACCATGATCCAGGTCGAGGCCGCGGCGATCCCGGCGATCGCCGCCGCTGAGCGGACCAGGGTGGCCGCCACCGCCAACGGCCAGGTGTAGTACCAGGGCAGGGCGGCAGGTACGAACAGCACCACGACCAGCATGGCCCGGGCGATCCCCGACACCGCCGAACGGTTGTCGCGGCGGGACCGCCACCACAGCACCGGGAGCACCAGTGCGATCACCACGATCCCGCTGATCCGGGTGATGTGCAGCACCGCGTAGAAGTTGACCGGTGCGAACAGTCCGCCGACGGCGTGGATCACGTTGGCGGCCGCGGTCGGCACGGTGAGCCAGTTGATGATCTTGACGTTGCCGGCCAGCAGTGCGGTCAGCCAGCCCAGTCCCACCCCGGCCAGCGTCGACAGCACCGCGAAGACGCCGACCACCACCACCGCGGACAGGCCCGCCGCCGTCGAGAACGCCCGCGCCGGCGGGTAGCCGCGCCGTTCCCGCAGCCCACGCATCCATATCCACACCAGAAACGGCAATGCTATTGCCGCCGTGGCCTTTACCGCCGCCGCGAGCGCCACCAGCGTTATCCCGGTCAGGTAGCGCCGGTCCAGGGTCAGCGCGATTCCGGCGATCACCAGGCCGACCATCAGCATCTCGTTGTGCACCCCACCCATCAGGTGGATGATCACCAGCGGGTTGAGCACCGCCAGGAACAGCGCCGCCGGGGCGCTGCCCCCGACCCGGCGGGCCACCCGCGGGGCGGCCCAGATCAACAGCGCCAGGCCGGGCAGCATGCACAACCGCAACAGCATGGTGCCGACCACCACGTTGTCGCCCACCAGCATCGTGACCAGCTTGGCGACCAGGATGAACGCCGGCCCGTAGGGCGCGGTCGTCGCCGACCAGATCGGGCTGACGTCATCGAGCAGCGGGTTGGGGTTGTCGACGGGGCCGACCTGGTACGGGTCGAAACCGTCGCGCAGCAGCGCGCCCTGGGCCAGGTAGGAGTAGGTGTCGCGGCTGAACACCGGCACCGACAGCAGCAGCGGTGCCAGCCAGAAGCCGGTGGTGGCGATCAGCGTGTATTCGGTTGCGGTGCCGTCGATCACCCGTCGGCCCAGGCCGAGCCAGGCCGCCAGCATCACCGCGACCCCGGTCCACAGCAGCACCGACGACAGCACCAGGCCGTGACCGAAGCGCAGCCAGGACAGGTGTGCCGACTCCAGCAGCGGGTCTTGGATGCGGGTGCTGCCGGCGCCCAGCCCGCCCAGGGTGATCAGCAGCGCGCCCGCGCAGCCGAGCCAGGCCGCGTTGGCCTGCTCGCCGGCGGCGAACCGCCGTAGCCGGGACCGGGTGTCGGCAGGGTCAGTAAGGGCGGACATCGGCGCTCCGGGGATCCTCAGGCGGACCGGTCGGCGACCAGGCGGGCCAGGTCGGTCAGTCCGGCTTTGGCGACCTCGTCGATCGGTGCGGCCGCCAGCGCCGCCATGGCGCGGCGGGTCAACACGTCGATACGGTCTTCGACGGCTGCCAGTGCGCCCACCGCCTCGATCATGTCGCACAGTTCGCGGACCTGCGCGTCGGTCAACGCGGTACCGAGCGACGTGCGTAACCGTTTGGCCGCCAACGGGTCCGACTTGTCGGCCAGCGCATGCGCCTCGGCCACCAGCACGGTGCGCTTACCCGAGCGCAGGTCGTCGCCGGAGGGTTTGCCGGTCACCGCGGGATCGCCGAAAACACCCAGCACGTCGTCGCGCAGCTGAAACGCCACGCCGAGGTCGGTGCCGACCTCATGGAACAGCTGCTGGATATCGGGCCGGTCGGCCGCGGCGGCCACCCCCAGCTGCAGCGGGCGCACCACGGTGTAGGAGGCGGTCTTGTAGGTGTTGACCGCCATCGCCGAGGCGATCGACTCCACACCGCTGGCCTCGGCGACGATGTCGAGGTACTGCCCGCCGAGCACCTCGGTGCGGATGTCCGACCACACCCGCCGGACGCGGCGCTGCGCATCGGGCGGCAGGTCGGCTCCGGCGACGATATCGTCGGCCCACACCAGCGCCAGGTCACCGAGCAGGATGGCGGCCGATATCCCGAATTGTTCGGCCGCGCCCCGCCAGCCGTGGGAGCGGTGCAGCTCGGCGAACTTGCGGTGGGTGGTGGGGCGGCCCCGGCGGGTCGCCGAGGCGTCGATCACGTCGTCGTGCACCAGCGCGCAGGCATGCAGCAGTTCCAGCGCGGAGAACAGCAGCAACTCGTGTTCGGCGGCGTCCCGGCCGGTGACGGCGCGCCAGCCCCAGTAGGCGAACGCCGGACGCAGCCGCTTGCCGCCGCTGAGGACGAACTCCTCCAGGCCGGTGATCAGAGCCTGGTAGTCCTCGCCCATGTAGGCGGTGTCATCGCGCCGGGTTCGCAGGTAGCCGCGCAGCTGCTCGGTCACCGCGCCGGCCAGCCCGACGGCTGACGGCGCGGATGCTGCTGTTGCCTCAAAGCTCAGCGCAGCGCCCCTTTCTCACTGGGCTCCCGGGCGGGTACCTCCGGCGTGCGTTCAGCGTAGAGTGTGCCACCACGCCTCGGGGGGACTCAGACCGACGGCGGTGCCGTCGCATGGGCCGCACCGGCTGTTCGTAGCCGCTGGTTGCTTCGATAGGCTCGGCGTCTTGCGTTCGTGTCGGCCCCGTTGCCGCCCCGCTCGACGAAGACAGCCGGTGAGCCGGCCCGCGGACCGTTCCCGCGGCGTCGTCGACCACCTTCGATGAGGAGCAGCCTCGTGACCTTGAATACCGTCGCACTCGAGCTCGTCCCGCCCAACCTGGACCGCGGGCCGCAGTACACCATCGAGGAGGCCCACAAGGTAATGCGGTTCGCCGCCGAGTGCGGAATCGAAGGACGGATCCGGCACATTCTGATGCCGGGGATGATCGCCGAGGAGGACGACCGGCCGATCGAGATGAAGCCCAAGCTCGACGTGCTGGAATTCTGGAAGGCCATCAAGCCGGAGCTGCCGGATATGGCCGGGCTGTGCACCCAGGTCACCGCGTTCTCCGACGAGCCGACGCTGCGGCGCCGGCTCGGCGACCTGACCGCGGCCGGTATCGAGGGCGTCGTGTTCGTCGGGGTGCCGCGCACCATGGCCGACGGCGAGGGGTCGGGTGTGCCGCCCACCGACGCGCTGGCGACGTTTCGCTCCGAGGTGGCCAACCGCGGCGTCATCCTGATCCCCACCCGTGCCGATGAGATCGGCCGGTTCAGCTTCAAGTGCGAGCGCGGCGCGACCTTCGGGCTGACCCAGCTGCTGTATTCGGACGCGATCGTGAACTTCTTGACCGAGTTCGCCGCCAGCAGCGATCAGCGCCCCGAGGTGCTGCTGTCGTTCGGGTTCGTACCGTCGTTCGAGAACCGGGTGGGCCTGATCAACTGGCTGATCCAGGATCCCGGCAACGCCGCGGTGGCGGCCGAGCAGGACTTCGTCAAGACCCTGGCCGGCAGCGAACCCGATCAGCGGCGCAAGCTGATGCTCGACCTGTACAAGCGGGTCATCGACGGTGTCGTCGATCTCGGCTTCCCGCTGAGCATCCACCTGGAGGCGACCTACGGGGTGTCCGCGGCGGCGTTCACGACGTTCGCGCAGATGCTCGATTACTGGTCGCCCGCAACGCGCTGAGCCGGCCCGTTCAGCCGGCGTCGTCGCGCGGTGTGCTGAAGCGCGGTGAGCGGTCCCGCCCGAGCCAGGCGATCAGCGCCACCGCCCCGGCCACCGCTAACGTCGACACCACCAGCCAGGTGGCGGCGTGGACGAACGACCGGGTGCTGGGATCGGTGTAGCGGGCCTGGGCGGTCATGGTGCTCACCACGCCCGGCTTGAGGCGCCACTGCACCGTGTCGTCGCCGAGCCGTTCACCGTTGGTGGAGGTCACCTCGCCGGGGAACGCGACGCTGAGCTGGACGTCGGCCTCCGGGTCGCTGAGCGAGGTCAGATCCACCCGGCCCTCCAGGATCACCAGGTTGCCGGCACGACGCAACGCCAGGTTCACCCCGGCCGCGTCGCGGTTCATCTCGGCCAGCTGCGGCAGCTCGGCGAAGGTCAGGTCGGAGAACACCGCCTGCGAGCCGACGTAGCCGTCCCGCTTGTAGCTGGAGACGGCGACCTTCTGGGCGAACGGCAGGTCGGAGTTGAGCTTGGGGCCGGTGTCGGTGTCATTGCGGGGCTTGGCCGCCGCGATGATCTGACCGGAGACCTTGTCGTCGGGGGAGACGGTGATGGTGGCCTTGATGCGCACACAGCCTACCGTCATCGGCGCGGTGATCAGCAGCAGCCCCACCAGGGCCAGCAGTCGGCGGTACCCACCGAACCGTCGAGCCGGACGTCGGGCAGGCCTCGGTGAGCTCAGTGAACGCCGCACATGCACGGAGGTCATCGTGCCAGACCCGTCGCCCGATCCGCCGATGACGCCTGCTCCAGGGGCAGTGTCCGGCCCAGGATGGCGAACGGCCGGGGGTCACCGGCGAACCGGTGGCCGCGGATGACGTCGGTGAAGCCCAGCCGGCGGTACAGCCGCCAGGCGCGGTTGCCTTCGCCGCTGATCTCCGGTGTCGAAAGCAGCACGTTGGCCTCGGGGCGCTGGGCGAGCAGCCGACGCGCCATCGCTTCGCCCAGGCCGCTGCCCTGCGCGCGTGGCAGCACATGCAGTTCGGTCAGCTCGAAGTAGCTGGTCATCAGGCGCAGGATCTCGGGGCGGGACAGGCCGCGGCGCTGCATGCCCAGCATCACCTGCTGCTGCCACCACTGGTCGGGTGCGCCGCAGTAGCCGTAGGCCACCCCCAGCAGCTCAGCGCCGCTCTCGCCGCCGTCCAGGGCGGCCACCGCCTGCCAGCCGCGCCGGCGGGTGTGGTCCAGCCACATCGCGGCGCGTTGGTTCGCGGTGCCGGGTGGGTAGCCCATCGCTGTGACGTACACCCGCAGCGCCTCGCCGAGGCGGTCGGCCATGTCGTGCGGCGACATATCGATGAGCAGTGTCGCCAACGTGCAAGTTCCTCTCCCGGTCGGCGGTGGGGCGCGCTGCACCCATTATCCGGGTTGGATTCCCGGACGTCGGCGGTTGTGGTTCGGCATCTTCGGAGCGCCGCTACAATCAGCTGACGAAGCCTGTGGTACAGCGCAGGTCGACCTCGTATTATCAGTGTTAGTTGCCCGCACCAGTCCATACCCAGCCGTGGGCAGTGATGTGAGCGGCCGTCGGCAAGGAGGGACGAATGCCACTCTCCGATCATGAACAGCGCATGCTCGATGAGATCGAGAGCGCGCTCTACGCCGAGGACCCCAAGTTCGCTTCCAGCGTTCGTGGTGGTGCCCTGCGTACCCCCACCACCCGGCGGCGGGTGCAGGGCATGGCACTGTTCGTGGTCGGCCTGGTGATGCTGGTGTCGGGAATCCCGTTCTACGCCACGGTCAACCCCGGGTTCCTGATTCTGAGCGTGCTCGGCTTCGTCGTCATGTTCGGTGGGGTGGTGTTCGCCATCACCGGGAATCAGACCGCCGGCCGTGACGGCGCCGCCAAGTCGGGCGGCGGGGGCCCGCAGCGCCGGGTCAAGGGCAGCAGCGGCACCTTCGCCAGCCGGATGGAGGACCGGTTCCGTCGCCGCTTCGAGCCCTGACGGGCTGAAGCGGCACGTTTGATCTGACAGGGCAGCCGACGGGCTGCCCTTTTTCATGCGGTGTTTCGGGTCCCCGGCCGGTGTCGGGCCCCCACTAGACCCCCACTGTGCCCCACTTCGTCCCCACCGGGTCTGAACTGGGCATTTGTCGCCGAAATCGGCGCGTTCTGGCGGACGCAGACTTGGGTTCTCCGCTAAGAGTGGGGCGCGAGGGTGGCATCAGCCCTTGAAATGGTGCGGAGTGGGGGATTGTGGGGTATTGTGGGCTAACGTTGTCGACGTGGCGGGAGGTGGCCGATGTTTCTCGGCACCTACACGCCGAAGCTCGACGACAAGGGGCGGCTGACACTGCCCGCCAAGTTTCGCGACGCGTTGGCAGGAGGGTTGATGGTCACCAAGAGCCAGGACCACAGCCTGGCCGTGTACCCGCGGGCGGAGTTCGAGCAGCTGGCCCGCCGCGCGGCCAAGGCCTCGCGCAGCAACCCCGAAGCGCGGGCGTTCCTGCGCAACCTGGCCGCGGCCACCGATGAGCAGCATCCCGACAGCCAGGGCCGGATCACGCTGTCGCCCGACCACCGTCGCTACGCCAACCTGTCCAAGCAGTGCGTGGTCATCGGCTCGGTCGACTACCTCGAGATCTGGGACGCGCAGGCCTGGAGCGACTACCAGCAGACCCATGAAGAGAACTTCTCCGCGGCCAGCGATGAAGCACTCAGCGACATCATCTGAGGCGCACGCCCGTGCCTCGTGGCCTCTGTCCGAACCGACCCTGACGTACTTCCCCAACGTCAGGTTCGCGCCGTCGGGCAGGGACCTCGAGGCAGGGGCGGCCAACTCCAGGGGAGGCGTTGCGGTGGCCGAGCAGGGCGAATTCGGGCACGTACCGGTGCTGCTGGAGCGCTGTGTCGAACTGCTGGCCCCGGCGCTGACCCGGCAATCGCCCGACGGCACCGGCGCGACCCTTATCGACGCGACGCTGGGAGCCGGCGGGCACACCGAACGGTTTCTGACCGAGTTCGGCGGGCTGCGGGTCATCGGCCTGGACCGCGACGCCACCGCCCTCGACATCGCCGGCCGCCGGCTGGCCCGCTTCTCCGATCGGCTGCGTACGGTCCACACCCGATACGACGGGATCGGCGCCGCGCTGGCCGAGTCCGGTTTGGCCGCAACCGGATCCGTCGACGCGGTGCTATTCGACCTCGGTGTCTCCTCGATGCAGCTCGACCGGGCCGACCGGGGCTTCTCCTACGCTCAGGACGCCCCGCTGGACATGCGGATGGACCCCGACGGCGAGCTGACGGCGGCGGACATCGTCAACACCTACGACGTGGCCGCGTTGACCGACATCCTGCGCCGCTTCGGCGAGGAACGCTTCGCATCCCGGATCGCCGCGCGCATCGTCCGCCGTCGCGAACAGACACCGTTCACGTCGACGGGGGAGCTCACAGCGCTGCTCTACGAGGCGATTCCGGCACCGGCGCGGCGCACCGGGGGGCACCCGGCCAAGCGGACGTTCCAGGCGCTGCGCATCGCGGTCAACGGCGAACTGGACTCGCTGCGCGGCGCCCTGCCGGCCGCGCTGGAGGCAGTGGCGGTGGGTGGACGCGTCGCGGTGATGTCGTATCAGTCCCTGGAGGACCGCATCGTCAAGCAACTGTTCGCCGCGGCGACCACGTCGCGCACACCGGTGGATCTCCCGGTCGAATTGCCCGGCGACAAACCGAGGTTCACCACATTGACGCGGGGCGCCGAACGGGCCCAATCGGATGAGATCGAGCGCAACCCGCGAGCCGGGTCGGTGCGGCTGCGGGCCGTGCAGCGCGTCCAGAGCGGGCCGGTTGCGGCTGCAAGGGGGGATTGATGGCGACCAAGCGCAAACCTGCGGCGCGTAACGGCGACCGGCGCCGAAGCCCCGAGGGCGCCACCCGCACCGGGCCGCGCCGCTCGAACGAGGCGCCGCCGTCACGGCGGCTTCGCCGGCAGCACGGGACAGCTCCCGCGCCGGGGCGTGAGTCGCGGCCGCGGTCCGGGCCGCAAAAGACGGTGTCGCCGCGCCCCGAGGCCCGGCCGGTTCCGCCGAAGAACACCAAGCAGGCCAAGGCCCGGGCAAAGGCACGGAAGGCCAAGGCGCCCAAGGTGGTGCGCGTTCCGTTACGCGAACGCCTGATCACCCGGCTGGTCTCGATCGATCTGCGGCCGCGCACCCTGGCGGCCAAGGTCCCGTTCGTGGTGCTGATCATCGGCTCGCTCGGCATCGGGCTGGGGATCACGCTGTGGCTGTCCACCGACGCCGCCGAACGCTCCTACCAGTTGGGCAACATCCGGGAACGCAACCGGGTGCTGCTGCAGCAGAAGGAGGCGCTCGAACGTGACGTGCTCACCGCGGAGTCCGCACCCGCGCTGGCCGAGGCGGCCCGCGAGCTGGGCATGATCCCGACCCGGGACACCGCGCATCTGGTCCAGGACCCGGCCGGCAACTGGACGGTCGTCGGAGAGCCGAAGCCGGCCGAAGGCGTGCCGCCGCCGCCGCTGAACACCAAGCTGCCCGAGGAGCGGCCGGCCACGCCGCCGGCCGAGGTGCCGGTGCGGGTACCGCAGAGCGGGCCGAGGCTGGACACCCGGCACCTGCCCGACGCCGGGCTGCCGGCTCCGGCAGCCCCCACCCCGGCCGCGCCCACTTCGGTTCCGCCGCTGGTCATTCCCGGACTACCCGGAATGCCCGCGGTCCCCGGAACACCCGGTCAGCACGGTTCGCCGCTGGCGGGGCCGGCGCCGGGCCCGGCGATCGAGATCCCGACCGTGGTCCTGCCGACGGTGCCGGTGCTCCCGCCGGAAACCGCGCCGTCGCCGAACGCCGCGCCGGCGCCGCCGCCGGTGCTGCCGCCGCAGGCCGCTCCGCCGCCGGTGGCCGCCCCGCCGCCGGTGATCCCGGGAGCCGCACGATGAGAAGGCCGGTGCGGGGGACGGGCCCGGTGCGGCGCGCCGACGGCTCGATCAAGGCGGGCAAACGCAAGACCGGCCGGGCGGCCAAGCCCGCCAAACCACCGAAAGGCACTCAGCCGGCCGGACATTCGGCCCGCGACCGGCGCACCCGGCCCGTCACCGAACTGGGTTCGCGCAGCGCGTCATTCGTCTTCCGGCACCGCGTCGGCAACGCCGTCATCTTCCTGGTGCTGGCGCTGTCGGCCGCGCAGCTGTTCTACCTGCAGGTTCCGCGGGCCTCCGGGCTGCGGGCCGAAGCCGCCGGACAGCTCAAGGTCACCGACGTCCAGCAGGCGATGCGCGGCGACATCATCGACCGCACCGGCGACAAGCTGGCGTTCACCATCGAAGCCCGCGCCCTGACCTTCCAGCCGATCAAGGTGGGCAAGCAGCTCGAAGAGGCCAAGAAGAAGAACCCCGCCGCGCCGGATCCGCAGCGGCGGCTGCAGGAGATCGCCAAGGAGGTCGCCGCCAGGCTCGGCAACAAGCCCGATTCGGCGACGGTGCTCAAGAAGCTGCGCAGCAACGAGACGTTCGTCTACCTCGCCCGGGCCGTCGACCCGGCGCTGGCCGAGGCGATCACCGATAAGTTCCCGGAGGTCGGCAGCGAGCGGCAGGACCTGCGGCAGTACCCGGGCGGCTCGCTGGCGGCCAACGTGGTCGGCGGCATCGACTGGGACGGCCACGGTCTGCTGGGCCTGGAGGACTCGATGGACGCCGTGCTGGCCGGCACCGACGGCTCGGTCACCTACGATCGCGGCTCCGACGGCGTGGTGATCCCGGGCAGCTACCGCAACCGGCACCGGGCGGTCAACGGCTCGACGATCCAGCTCACCCTCGACGACGACATCCAGTTCTACGTCCAGCAGCAGGTTCAGCAGGCCAAGAACCTCTCCGGGGCCCGCAACGTCACCGCGGTGGTGCTCGACGCCAAGACCGCCGAGGTGCTGGCGATGGCCGGCGACAACACCTTCGACCCGTCGCAGGACATCGGGCGCCAGGAGGACCGGCAGCTCGGCAATCCGGCGGTGTCGTCGCCGTTCGAGCCGGGCTCGGTGGCCAAGCTCGTCACCGCGGCGTCGGTCATCGAGTACGGGCTGTCCAACCCCGATGAAGTGCTGCACGTCCCGGGATCGATCAACGTCGCCGACGTCACCGTCAGCGACGCCTGGGAGCACGGCGTCGCGCCCTACACCACCACCGGGATCTTCGGGAAGTCCTCCAACGTGGGCACCCTGATGCTGGCGCAGCGGGTGGGGCCGGAGCGCTGGTTCGAGATGCTGGAGAAGTTCGGGCTGGGGCAGCGCACCGGCGTGGCGCTTCCCGGCGAGAGCGCCGGGTTGGTTCCGCCGGTCGACCAGTGGTCGGGCAGCTCGTTCGCCAACCTGCCTATCGGTCAAGGGCTTTCGATGACGCTGCTGCAGATGGCCGGGATGTACCAGGCCATCGCCAACGACGGGCTGCGCATCCCGCCGCGGATCATCAAGGCGACCATCGCCCCCGATGGCGACCGCACCGAGGAGCCCCGACCAGACGGGGTGCGGGTGGTCTCCGAGCAGACCGCGGCAACGGTGCGCAACATGCTGCGCTCGGTGGTGCAGCGTGACCCGACCGGTGTCCAGCAGGGCACCGGCTGGCAGGCCGCGGTGGACGGCTACCAGATCGCGGGCAAGACCGGCACCGCCCAGCAGATCGACCCCGGCTGCGGCTGCTACTACGACGACGTCTACTGGATCACGTTCGCCGGGATAGCGCCCGCGGACAATCCCCGCTACGTCATCGGCCTGATGATGGACAATCCGCATCACGCCGCCGACGGGTCGCCGGGCACCTCGGCCGCGCCGCTGTTCCACAACATCGCCGCCTGGCTGTTGCAGCGCCACAACGTGCCGCTGTCGCCGGATCCCGGCCCGCCGCTGGTCTTGCAGGCCATGTAGCGGCGACGTCGTGCCGGCCGGTGTCGGGACAGCCGCGGCGAAGGCGACCGATCCTCACCGCTGTGAACATCGGATACGCCCCATCGGCAGCGTCGCCGGACTCGGTAGTCTCAGGGCCGATCCACCGGTGATCTGGCCGCAGCAAACGGAGGTGATGACGGGTGCCCAGCGGGTTGCGACCCAGTGTCACCTCGGGTGTGCCGCTGCGCGCACTGTCCGAAGGGGTGGGGGCGGTCGCGGCGACCGGCGACGTGGTGCCGGAGCTGCCGATCACCGGGCTGACGCTGCGCGCCCAGGACGTGCGGCCGGGCGACCTGTTCGCGGCACTGCCCGGTTCGATCACCCACGGTGCGCGGTTCGCGGCCGACGCCGTCGCCCGCGGTGCGGTCGCGGTGCTCTCCGACGGGTCGGGGGCCGCCGAGATCACCGACGGCGCAATGGCACCCGACATCCCGGTGCTGGTGCATCCGGCCCCCCGCACGGTGCTCGGCGAACTGGCCGCGACCGTCTACGGCCACCCCTGCGACCGGCTGACGGTCATCGGGATCACCGGCACGTCGGGCAAGACCACCACCAGCTATCTGGTGGAGGCCGGGCTGCGGGCCGCCGGGCGCACCGCCGGACTGATCGGCACCGTCGGTGTCCGCATCGACGGCGTCGACCTGCCCAGCGCGCTGACCACCCCGGAAGCGCCGGCGCTGCAGGCGCTGCTGGCGTTGATGGCCGAACGCGGCGTGGACACCGTGGTGATGGAGGTGTCCAGTCACGCGCTGACGCTGGGCCGGGTCGACGGCACCCGGTTCGCGCTGGGCGCCTTCACCAACCTGTCGCGCGACCACCTGGACTTCCATCCCAGCATGGCCGACTACTTCGAGGCCAAGGCGCGGCTGTTCGATCCGGCCTCACCGCTGCACGCCGCCGGTGCGGTGGTGTGTGTGGACGACGCGGCCGGGGAGGCGATGGCGGCGCGGGCGACGGCACCGGTCACCGTCAGCGCCACGGGCCGCCCGGCGCAGTGGGGTATCGAGCGGGTGAGCGCCGGCCGAGGCGGCCGGGAGTTCACCGCCATCGACCCCGCCGGGGTGTGTCATCCGGTCGGCATCGGGCTGCCCGGCGACTACAACGTCGCCAACTGCCTTGTGGCGCTGGCGGTTCTGGACGCGGTCGGGGTGTCTCCGGAGCAGGCGGCGCCGGGCCTGCGCGACGCCCGGGTGCCGGGACGGATGGAGCCGATCGAGGGCGGCCAGGACTTCCTGGCGCTGGTCGACTACGCGCACAAACCGGGTGCGCTGGCCGCGGTACTGCACACGCTGCGCCAGGATCTGCGCGGCACCACCGGCCGGCTGGCGTTGGTCTTCGGCGCCGGCGGCGACCGGGACCACGGTAAACGCGAACCGATGGGCCGCATCGCCGCCGAGGCGGCCGACCTGGTCGTCGTCACCGACGACAACCCGCGCGGCGAGGACCCCGCCGACATCCGGCGGGCCATCCTGGCCGGCGCCGCCGACGGCTCCGCCGAGGTGATCGAGATCGGTGACCGCCGGGCGGCGATCGAGCACGCGGTGGCGTGGGCGCGCTCCGGCGACGTGGTGCTCATCGCGGGCAAGGGACACGAAACCGGGCAGACCGCCGGCGGGCGAACCCAGCCGTTCGATGACCGGGTCGAGCTGGCCCAGGCGCTGGAAGCGCGCGAGCAGCACCGATGATCGCACTGACCGTCGCGGAGATCGCCGAGATCGTCGGTGGCCGGCTGAGCGACATCTCGCCGGAGCAGGCCGCGCGCACCACCGTCACCGGCACGGTGGAGTTCGACTCCCGCCGCATCACCGGCGGCGGGCTGTTCCTGGCGCTGCCCGGGGCGCGCGCCGACGGCCACGACCACGCGGCGTCGGCGGTGACCGCCGGCGCGGTGGCGGTACTGGCGGCCCGTCCGGTCGGGGTGCCGGCGATCGTGGTGGACCCGGTCGCATCGGACAGCCGGTCCGGCGCCCTCGAGCACGATGACGCGGCCGGATCGGGCGCCGCGGTGCTCGCGGCGTTGGCGAAGCTGGCTGCCGCGGTGGCCGCGCACCTGGTGGCCAACGGCCTGACGATCATCGGCGTCACCGGATCGTCGGGCAAGACCTCCACCAAGGACCTGCTGGCCGCGGTGCTGGCGCCGCTGGGGCAGGTGGTGGCGCCGCCCGGGTCGTTCAACAACGAACTGGGCCACCCGTGGACGGTGCTGCGGGCCGACGAGAACACCGACTATCTGGTGCTGGAACTCTCGGCGCGGCGCCCCGGCAACATCGCGGCGCTGGCGGCCATCGCCCCGCCGCAGCTGGCGGTGGTGCTCAACGTCGGCACCGCGCACCTGGGCGAGTTCGGCTCCCGCGAAGCCATTGCTGAAACCAAAGCTGAACTGGCGCAAGCGGTTCCGGAGTCGGGGGTGGTGATCCTCAACGTCGACGATCCGGCGGTGGCCGCGATGGCACGCCACACCGCCGCACGGGTGGTACGGGTCAGCCGGGCAGCCGCGGCAGACGTCTGGGCCGGGCCGGTGGCGCTCGACGAGTTGGCCCGCCCGCGCTTCACCCTGCACGCCGGACCCGCCGAATCCGAGGTGCGGCTCGGGGTGTCGGGGGATCACCAGGTGTCCAACGCGCTGTGCGCGGCCGCGGTCGCACTCGAATGCGGCGCCACCACCCAGCAGGTGGCCACCGTGCTGGCCGGTGCCGGCCCGGCATCGCGGCACCGGATGCAGGTCAGCACCCGCTCCGACGGGGTGACCGTGATCGACGACGCCTATAACGCCAACCCGGATTCCATGCGCGCGGCGCTGCAGGCGCTGGCCTGGATCGCCCGCAGCGGTGACGAACCGCGACGCAGCTGGGCGGTGCTCGGCGAGATGGCTGAGCTGGGTGAGGACGCGATATCCGAGCATGACCGCGTCGGGCGGCTCGCGGTGCGCTTAGATGTCTCTCGACTCATTGTCGTCGGAGTGGGGAGAGCGATGGGCGCGATGCACCATGGCGCGGTCATGGAGGGGTCCTGGGGCGCCCACGGTGACAGGGGGGCCACCGCGGTGGCCGACGGCGACGCCGCGCTGGCCCTGCTGCGCGCCGAACTGGCGCCCGGCGACGTGGTGTTGGTCAAGGCGTCCAACTCCGCCGGGCTGACCGCGCTGGCCGAGGCGCTGATCGGCGACGGTCCAGGAGCGCGCCGATGATCATGATCCTCGTCGCCGCCGGCGTCGCGTTGCTCGTCGCGATCCTGCTGACCCCGGTGCTGATCCGGCTGTTCACCAAGCAGGGCTTCGGTCAGGAGATCCGCGAGGACGGCCCGGCCAGCCACCAGAGCAAGCGCGGCACCCCGTCGATGGGCGGCGTGGCCATCGTGGCCGGGATCTGGGCGGGTTATCTCACCGCTCAGCTGGCCGGGCTGGTGTTCTACGGCACCGGACCGACGGCGTCCGGCCTGCTGGTGCTGGGGCTGGCCACCGCGCTGGGGCTGGTCGGTTTCATCGACGACCTGATCAAGATCCGCCGGTCGCGCAACCTGGGCCTGAACAAGACCGCCAAGACGGTCGGCCAGGTCACCGCCGCGACCCTGTTCGGGCTGCTGGTGCTGGGGTTCCGCAACGGCTCCGGGCTGACCCCGGGCTCCCAGCAGCTGTCCTATGTGCGTGAGATCGCCACCGTCACGCTGCCCGCCGCGGTGTTCGTGCTGTTCGTGATCCTGATCGTCAGCGCCTGGTCGAACGCGGTGAACTTCACCGACGGCCTCGACGGCCTGGCCGCCGGGTCGATGGCGATGGTCAGTGCCGCCTACGTGCTGATCACCGTGATGCAGCACCGCAACGCCTGCGCCACCTCGCCCGGATTGGGCTGCTACAACGTGCGCGACCCGCTGGACCTGGCGCTGATCGCCGCCGCGACCGCGGGCGCCTGTATCGGGTTCCTGTGGTGGAACGCCGCGCCGGCGAAGATCTTCATGGGTGACACCGGGTCGCTGGCGCTGGGCGGGGTGATCGCCGGCATGTCGATCACCACCCGCACCGAGATCCTCGCGGTGGTGCTCGGCGGGCTGTTCGTCGCCGAGATCACCTCGGTCGTCGTGCAGATCCTGGCGTTCCGCTCCACCGGCCGCCGGGTGTTCCGGATGGCGCCGTTCCATCATCACTTCGAGCTGGCCGGCTGGGCCGAGACCACCGTGATCATCCGGTTCTGGCTGTTGACGGCCATCGCCTGCGGGTTGGGTGTCTCGATGTTCTACGGCGAGTGGTTCACCGCCGTCGGCGGCTGACATGGGCAGCGTGCTGGCCGCCGGTGCACGGGTGCTCGTCGCCGGTGCCGGGGTGACCGGTCGGGCGGTGTGCCGCGCGCTGGCACCGCTGGGCGTGGACCTGACGCTCTGCGACGACGACCCGGCCGCGTTGCGCGGTCACGCCGGGGTCACCACGCTGAGCCCGGCGGTGGCCGCGGCGCAGATCACCGACTACACGCTGGTGGTCACCAGCCCCGGGTTTCCGCCGGACACCCCGGTGCTGGCCGCGGCCGCGAAGGCCGGGGTGCCGGTCTGGGGCGACGTCGAGCTGGCCTGGCGGCTGGATGCGGCCGGCCATTACGGGCCGCCGCGGCGCTGGCTGGTGGTGACCGGCACCAACGGCAAGACCACCACGACGTCGATGCTGCACGCCATGCTGTCCGCGGCGGGCCGGCGCGCGGCGTTGTGCGGCAACATCGGCAGCCCGGTGCTCGACGTGCTGGGTGAGCCGGCCGAGCTGCTGGCCGTCGAGCTGTCCAGTTTCCAGCTGCACTGGGCGCCGTCGCTGCGTCCGGAGGCAGGCGCGGTGCTCAATATCGCCGAAGACCACCTGGATTGGCACGGCAGCATGGCCGCCTACACCGCCGACAAGGCGCGCGCGCTGACCGGCCGGGTGGCGGTGGTCGGGCTCGACGACGCGCATGCCGCCGCGTTGCTGGACACCGCTGCCGCCCCGGTGAAGACCGGTTTCCGGCTCGGTGAACCGGCGGCGGGTGAACTCGGGGTCGTCGACGGCATGCTGGTCGACCGCGCGTTCGACCCGACCGGAGCGGGCCTGGTGCTGGCACCGGTGTCCTCGATCTCGGTGCCGGGACCGGTGGGGACGCTGGATGCGCTGGCCGCTGCCGCGCTGGCGCGCAGCGTGGACGTGCCGCCGGCGGCGATCGCCGATGCGCTGGCATCCTTCCGGGTGGGCCGGCACCGCGCCGAGTTGGTCGTCGTCGACGGCGGCGTCAGCTACGTCGACGACTCCAAGGCCACCAACCCACACGCCGCCGAGGCCTCGGTGCTGGCCTACCCGCGGGTGGTCTGGGTGGCCGGCGGGCTGCTCAAGGGCGCCTCGGTGGATGCCACCGTGGCCAGAATCGCCGGTCACTTGGCCGGGGCGGTGCTGATCGGCCGGGATCGCGGCGAGGTTGCCAAGGCGTTATCGCGACACGCACCGGATGTCCCCGTCGTCCACGTTGTGACAGGCGAGGATATTGATATGGGTGATACTGCCGTGTCTCCAGTTACTCATGTGACTCGAGTAGCTGATGGGTCCGACGATTCGCTGAGTTCCCGGGTGATGACGGCGGTGATCGCCGCCGCCCGCGATCTGGCCCGGCCCGGCGACACCGTGCTGCTCGCCCCGGCAGGGGCATCGTTCGACCAGTTCTCCGGGTATGGCGCCCGGGGCGACGCGTTTGCGGCCGCCGCCCGCTCCGCGGCAGGGTCGGTGTGATCAGCGTGCTCGGCGCGCTGGGCCGGCTGCGGCGGCGCGACACCGCGGCCGCCGCCGAGGCCTCCGCCGAGGAGACGAAAGCCGACAAGCCCGCCAAGACCGAGCCGCGCACCCGGTTCGGCGCCTGGCTGGGCCGGCCGATGACGTCGTTTCATCTCATCGTCGCCATCGCCGCCCTGCTGACCACGCTCGGCCTGATCATGGTGCTGTCCGCCTCGGGGGTGGAGTCCTACGGCGTCGACGGGTCGGCGTGGCGGATCTTCGGCAAGCAGGTGCTGTGGACGGTGATCGGGCTGTTCGGGTGCTATGTGGCGCTGCGGATGCCGGTTCGGTTCATGCGCCGCACGGCCTTTGCCGGCTACGCGTTCACCATCGTGCTGCTGGTGCTGGTGCTGATCCCCGGCATCGGCACGCTGTCCAACGGCTCCCGGGGCTGGTTCGTCATCTACGGCTTCTCCATGCAGCCCTCCGAGCTGGCCAAGATCGCGTTCGCCATCTGGGGCGCACACCTGCTGGCGGCCCGGCGCATGGAGCGCGCGACACTGGGCGAGATGCTGGTCCCGCTGGTGCCCGCGGCCGGGGTGGCACTGGTGCTGATCGTCATCCAGCCCGACCTGGGTCAGACGGTGTCGCTGGGCATCATCCTGCTGGCGCTGCTGTGGTACGCCGGCCTGCCGCTGCGGGTGTTCACCACGTCGCTGGCTGCCATCGTGGCCGCCGCCGCGATCATGGCGGTGACCGAGGGCTACCGCTCCGACCGGGTGAGGTCCTGGCTGGACCCCGACGCCGACCTGCAAGGCGCCGGGTATCAGGCCCGGCAGGCGAAGTTCGCGCTGGCCAACGGCGGTGTCTTCGGCGACGGGCTGGGCCAGGGCACCGCCAAATGGAACTATCTGCCCAACGCCCACAACGACTTCATCTTCGCGATCATCGGCGAGGAACTCGGCTTCATCGGCGGGTTCGGGCTGCTGGCGCTGTTCGGCCTGTTCGCCTACACCGGTATGCGTATCGCCAAGCGCTCCGCCGACCCGTTCCTGCGGCTGCTGACCGCCACCACCACGATGTGGGTGATCGGACAGTCGTTCATCAACGTCGGCTACGTGATCGGGCTGCTGCCCGTCACCGGAATCCAGCTGCCACTGATATCCGCCGGCGGAACCTCCACGGCGACAACCTTGTTCATGATCGGCATCATGGCCAACGCGGCCCGCCACGAACCGGAGGCGGTGGCCGCGCTGCGCGCCGGCGCCGACGACCGGATGAACCGGATTCTGCGGCTGCCGCTGCCGGAGCCCTACGCGCCGACCCGGGTCGAGGCGCTGCGCGACCGGCTGCGCTCCCGGCCGCAACAAGCCGCACCCAAGCGCGGCAACGGGCGGGCACCGGCTCGGTCGACCGTACGCCAGCGCAGCAACCCCAAGACGCCGACCCGGGCGGGCACCCGGGGCGCCGGCCGCGCAGGGCAAAATGGAGGCGGCCGACGCCGCCGGGCGGTGTCGGACGAGCGGCGTCCGACGGGCGGGCGCGCACGCGCATTGGAAGGTCAGCGTTAGGCGGTGAACGACTCGGTCATCAAGCCGGACCGCGCTACCCCGATCTCGGTGGTCCTCGCCGGCGGCGGTACCGCAGGCCACGTCGAGCCCGCGATGGCCGTCGCCGACGCGCTGCGTGCCCTGGACCCGGCCGTGCGGATCACCGCGCTGGGCACCGCCCGCGGCCTGGAGATCAGACTGGTGCCCGCGCGCGGTTACGACCTGGAGCTGATCACCCCGGTGCCGCTGCCCCGCAAGCTCAACGCCGACCTCGCCCGGCTGCCGCCGCGGGTGCTCCGTGCGGTCCGGGAGACCCGGGCGGTGCTGCGCGCCGTGCGGGCCGACGTGGTGATCGGCTTCGGCGGTTACGTGGCGCTACCGGCGTATCTGGCCGCGCGCGGCATCGGCCGCAACCGGGTGCCGGTGGTGATCCACGAGGCCAACGCGCGCGCCGGGCTGGCCAACCGGGTCGGTTCCCGCGGCGCGCGGCGGGTGCTCTCGGCCGTCGCCGACTGCGGGCTGGCGCACCCCGAGGTGGTCGGCGTGCCGGTTCGGGCGGCGATCACCACGCTGGACCGGGCGGCGCTGCGCGCAGCGGCCCGGGCGGAGTTCGGCTTCGCCGACGACGCCCGGGTGCTGCTGGTGTTCGGTGGCTCCCAAGGCGCCCGGTCGATCAACCAGGCCGTAGCCGGGGCAGCCAAACACCTTGCCGCAGCTGGGGTTTCGGTGTTGCACGCGCACGGCCCCAAGAACACCCTGGAGCTGCCGCGGCCCGCCGAGGGCGATCCGCCGTATGTCGCGGTGCCCTACCTGGACCGGATGGACCTGGCCTATGCGGCCGCCGACCTGGCGATCTGCCGTTCCGGGGCGATGACGGTCGCCGAGGTGTCGGCGGTCGGCCTGCCGGCGGTGTACGTGCCGTTGCCGATCGGCAACGGCGAGCAGCGGCTCAATGCGCTGCCGGTGGTCAATGCCGGCGGCGGGGTGCTGGTCGACGACGCCGCACTGACCCCGGATTTCGTGGCGGACACCGTCGCCGGGCTGCTCACCGACGAGCCGCGGCTGGCGGCGATGACCCGTGCGGCGGCGCAGGCCGGGCACCCGGAGGCGGCGCGGCGGGTGGCCGAGGTGGCCCTCGACGTCGCGGCCGCCCGGCGGTCGGCGGGGTCGGCATGAGCCTCCTGGCGACGATGCCGCGCGGAGCTTGCGGAGCGATGCTGAGGAGTGGCGCATGAGCCCGCCGGCGACGATGCAGCGCGGAGCTTGCGGAGCAATGCTGAGGAGTGGCGTATGAGCCCCGAGCAACTGCCGCCGGAGCTGAGCCGGGTGCATATGGTGGGCATCGGGGGAGCGGGCATGTCCGGCATCGCCCGCATCCTGTTGGACCGCGGCGGCCTGGTATCGGGCTCGGATGCCAAGGAGACACGCGGGATTCATGCGCTGCGGGCTCGCGGCGCGCAGGTCCGGATCGGCCACGACGCCGGAGCGCTGGACCTGTTGCCGGGCGGTGTCACCACGGTGGTGACCACCCACGCGGCGATCCCCAAGACCAACCCCGAACTCGTCGAGGCCCGCCGCCGCGGTATCCCGGTGGTGCTGCGACCGGCGGTGCTGGCCAAGCTGATGGCCGGGCGCACCACCTTGATGGTCACCGGCACCCACGGCAAGACGACCACCACGTCGATGCTGGTGGTCGCGTTGCAGCACTGCGGGCTCGACCCGTCGTTCGCGGTCGGCGGCGAATTGGGTTCCGCCGGTAGCGAAGCCGGCACCAACGCCCATCACGGCAGTGGACCGTTCTTCGTCGCCGAGGCCGATGAGAGCGACGGTTCGCTGCTGGAATACACCCCCAACGTGGCGGTGGTGACCAATATCGAAGCCGACCACCTCGATTTCTTCGGCAGCGCCGAGGCCTACACCCAGGTGTTCGACTCGTTCGTGGAGCGCATCGCGCCGGGCGGGGCGGTGGTGGTGTGCGTCGACGACCCGGGTGCCGCCGAGTTGGCCGATCGCACTGCCGCACAGGGCATCCGGGTACTGCGCTACGGCACCGAGATGCCCGGGCGGGAGGCGCTGGCCGGTTCGCTGCTGAGCTGGGAGCAGCAGGGCACCGGCGCGGTCGCCGAGATCGCGCTGGCCGGTTCGACGCACCGGGAGGCGATGCGGCTGTCGGTGCCGGGCCGGCACATGGCGCTCAACGCGTTGGGTGCGGTGCTGGCGGCGGTCGAGGTCGGAGCCCCGCTGGGTGCGGTGCTCGACGGCCTGGCCGGGTTCGACGGGGTGCGTCGCCGTTTCGAGTTGGTGGGCTCGGCGGGCACCGGCGGCTCGGTGCGGGTCTTCGACGACTACGCGCACCATCCCACCGAGATCGCCGCGACGCTGACCGCGGTGCGTACCCTGCTGGCCGAGCGGGGGACGGGGCGCAGCCTGGTGGTGTTTCAGCCGCACCTGTATTCGCGGACAAAGGCTTTCGCCGCGGATTTCGGCCGCTCGCTCGACGGCGCCGACGAGGTCTTCGTCCTCGACGTCTACGGTGCACGTGAGCAGCCGTTGCCCGGCGTGAGCGGGGCGAGTGTCGCCGAACACGTGAGCGTTCCGGTGCATTACCTGCCCGACTTCGCCGCGGTGCCCGAAGCGGTGGCGGCGGCCGCCGGTCCCGGCGACGTGATCGTGACGATGGGTGCCGGTGATGTGACCATGCTGGGCCCGGAGATCGTGACCGCGCTGCGGGCGCGCGCCGACCGGACCGTCCCCGGACGCCCGGGCGTGCTGTGACCGTGCCGCCCGACACCCCGCAGCAGCCGCCACCGGACGAACCGGTGGCCGGCGATGTCGGCGAGGCCGCCGACGACGTCGACGCCGCGGCCGCCGACGCATCCGCCGAGCAACCCGCCGAGGAACCCGCCGAGGTCGAGGGCCCGCGGCGGCGCGCTCGCCGGGAGCGGGCCGAGCGGCGCGCGGCGCAGGCTCGCGCCGAGGCGATCGAACAGGCCCGCCGGGAGGCCAAGCGGCGGATCCGTGCCGGCTCCGCCGAGCCGCCGAAACGCGTTCCCCGGGGCACCATCCGGGGCCTGAAACTGGTGCTGGTCAGCTTCTTCGCGGTGGTGCTCGTCGTCGGGCTCGGCCTGGTGCTGTACTTCACGCCGGTGATGTCGGTGCGCGACATCGAGGTCACCGGGATCGCGGCGGTGACCCGCGAAGAGGTGCTGGACGCGGCCAAGGTGGAGCTGGGCACCCCGTTGCTGCAGATCGACACCGGTGGTGTTGCCGAGCGGGTCGCGGCGATCCGGCGGGTGGCCAGCACCCGGGTGCAGCGGCAGTATCCGTCGGCGTTGGGTATCGCGGTGGTCGAACGGGTGCCCGTGGTGTACAAGGATTTTCCCGATGGCCCGCATCTGTTCGACCGGGACGGCGTGGACTTCGCCACGGCGCCGCCGCCGCCGGGGCTGCCCGTCTTCGACGTCGAGAACCCCGGTCCGACGGATCCGGCCAGCAAGGCCGCGCTGCAGGTGATGACCGCCCTGGCGCCGGAGGTCGCCGGGCAGGTCAGCCGGGTGGCCGCCCCGTCGGTCGCCTCGATCACCCTGACCCTGGCCGACGGCCGGGTGGTGGTCTGGGGCGGCACCGACCGCACCGTGGAGAAGGCCCAGAAGCTGGCGGCGTTGCTCACCCAGCCCGGCCATACCTACGACGTGTCGAGCCCGGACCTGCCCACCGTCCGCTAGCACCGCAGGACCTGCCGCCCGGTCGCCGAGGGGGAATTCGGCTGCGCGACACGCGGCGAACGTGTCGCGGGCTTCCCGCTCGGCAGAGGTGCGCCGGTGAACAGGCGGGGAATTCCGCGTCGGCCAAGAAAATTCGCCCGGCGTGTCTCGGCGCGTCGGCGCCGATGACGGGCGGGGCGGCCCTACTGTGGCGGTTGCGTGGAACAACTTGACATAACTCTAAGCCTTTGGTTGAGGTTGAGGGTTTGCCGAAGGCAGGTCGGGGAGTTCCAGAGCAAGGAAGGCCCCAGAGAAGAATCGAATCCCACCAGGGAGGAAGACGAACGATGACCCCACCGCACAACTATCTGGCCGTCATCAAAGTCGTGGGTATCGGTGGTGGCGGCGTCAACGCCGTCAACCGGATGATCGAGCAGGGCCTCAAGGGCGTCGAGTTCATCGCGATCAACACCGACGCACAGGCATTGTTGATGAGCGACGCCGACGTCAAGCTCGACGTCGGCCGCGAGTCCACCCGCGGCCTCGGAGCCGGCGCCGACCCCGAAGTGGGCCGCCGCGCCGCCGAAGACGCCAAGGACGAGATCGAGGAGCTGCTGCGCGGCGCCGACATGGTGTTCGTCACCGCCGGGGAGGGCGGCGGCACCGGCACCGGCGGTGCACCGGTGGTCGCGACCATCGCACGCAAGCTCGGGGCGCTGACCGTCGGCGTGGTCACCCGGCCGTTCTCCTTCGAGGGCAAGCGGCGCGGCAACCAGGCGGAACTGGGTATCGCCGCGCTGCGGGAGAGCTGCGACACCCTGATCGTGATCCCCAACGATCGGCTGCTGCAGATGGGCGACGCCCAGGTCTCGCTGATGGACGCGTTCCGCAGCGCCGACGAGGTGCTGCTCAACGGTGTGCAGGGCATCACCGACCTGATCACCACGCCCGGGTTGATCAACGTCGACTTCGCCGACGTCAAGGGCATCATGAGCGGCGCGGGCACCGCGCTGATGGGCATCGGATCGTCCCGCGGCGACGGCCGGGCGCTCAAAGCCGCCGAGATCGCGATCAACTCCCCGCTGCTGGAAGCCTCCATGGAGGGAGCTCACGGCGTGCTGATGTCGGTCGCCGGCGGCAGCGACCTGGGGCTGTTCGAGATCAACGAGGCGGCCTCGCTGGTCCAGGACGCCGCGCACCCCGAGGCCAACATCATCTTCGGCACCGTGATCGACGACT
>CAYNJD010000008.1:0-3175 GCA_964397355.1 uncultured Mycobacterium sp.
GTGGTCCCGGCTGGGATCGAACCAGCGACCTTCCGCGTGTGAGGCGGACGCTCTCCCGCTGAGCTACGAGACCTTCAAGGATGCCTGAACGACGTCGAACCTAGCACGATCGGCAGATTCGGCGAGAATGGGTGAAGTTCCCTGCCGCCGCGCCGATCCGACCCTGAGAGATTTGTGTACCGTGGTCGGAGTCGACTATTGTCATGCATCGCACCGGACGACGATCTCGTTCGTTGCGCGGATGTAGCGCAGTTGGTAGCGCATCACCTTGCCAAGGTGAGGGTCGCGGGTTCGAATCCCGTCATCCGCTCGGAGGGTGCAACTGGCATCAACCCCAACGGTGGAGTGGCCGAGTGGTGAGGCAACGGCCTGCAAAGCCGTGCACACGGGTTCGATTCCCGTCTCCACCTCCGTTCCGAGGCTCCAAGCGCGGTTAGCTCAGCGGGAGAGCGCTTCCCTGACACGGAAGAGGTCGCTGGTTCAATCCCAGTACCGCGCACCAATATCGATGCAGGTCAGAATAGGTTTCCGGCCTCACAATCGCCCAATGTGGGCCACATCTGGGCTAGCTGGCCCGAACGCCGGACGCCACCGTGTCGGCGCCGAGCGATATGGTCCGGCCATGAAGCGACCGATCCGCGCCGCGCTCGCGGCGCTCGCGCTGCTGCTGCCGGCCCCGACAGCACACGCCGACCCGGCCGGCGACGCGATTTGCCGCCTACTCGCCGCGGGGAACACGCCCGACGAACTCGAGAGCTCCGTGACAGTGCGACAGGTGCTCGGCCCGGACGCCACCGACGCTGAGGCGCGGGTCTACATCCGTTCGGTCGTCGCCGGGCAATGCCCGCAGTACCTGTGGCGGTGGTAGGCCCACGAGACGCAAGTAAGCCCGGGCGTTCGGGCCGACCACGGCGACCAGCACCCATGGCGTCGCCGATATCGTCGGCCTTCCCGCCATGCGGTCGCACCTTCGCGTCGTGAACACCAAACCGCTTTCACCACAGCGTGTTTGACATATCCACCGGCGGCAGTCGCCCACCTCACCGACCCGGCCCCGCCCGCCAGGCCCCAGCCGCAGCTGCGGAGTTGCTGTCGAATGGCGGGTCGGTACGCACCGATGAGCAGGCAGGAAGCACAATCGGTACCAACGCACGTGGGAAGGTAGCGAAAGGTGGCCCCATGAATCGACCCGTCGTCGCCCTGTCGATACTGGCACTACTGTGCGCCGGCGCGTCGGCGGCATGTTCGGGCCATGCCGAGTCGGCGAGCGGACCGACGACCTCCGATACGGCCGAATCTGCTACTGCCACACCGAAATCCGCCGGTCACGCCGGTGACACCCTGACCCTGACCCGTGCCGACGGCGGCGTCATCGCGGTCACCCTGGAAAAGATCATCAACCCCGCGACCGTCGCACCCGGCAAGGGCGACCCCGGGCTGAGCTACATCGCCGCCCAGTTCAAGATCACCGACGCCGGAGCCGCCGCCATCGAGGGCGACGTCAACACCAACGTCTCGGTGTTCGGTTCCGACGGGCACAGCTACCCGCCGGATCTGAACAACGTCAACGAATGCACGAATTTCGAGTCCGGCATGTTCAACCTCGATCCGGGTGAGTCGGCCACCGGTTGCGTGGTGTTCGCCCTGCCCCACGGCGTGAATCCGGCCAGGGTCAAATACACGCCGTCCTCGGGCTTCGCCGACGACGTCGGCGAATGGCAGCTCCCCTAGGCAGCCCCACCAAGCGTCAACCCACGGTTGACGAACAGCCATCGTCAACCTAGAGTTGACCGCATGGCCGATCCGACTCCGCTCACCCCGACGGTCCGCCTCGACGACCTGATCAACGCCATCACCGGCGTGCACGACAACCCGCTGGAACAGTTGACCGACGCCGTGCTGGCAGCCGAGCACCTCGGCGAGGTCGCCGACCATCTGATCGGGCACTTCGTCGACCAGGCTCGCCGCTCCGGCGCGTCGTGGACCGAGATCGGCAAGTGCATGGGCGTCACCAAGCAGGCCGCCCAGAAGCGGTTCGTGCCGCGCACCGAGGCCGCTCCCCTCGACGCCGAGCAGGGCTTCACCCGGTTCACGCCGCGGGCGCGCAGCGCGGTGGTGGCGGCGCAGAACACCGCCCATGCGGCACACAACGCCGAGATCACCCCCGACCATCTGGTACTGGGCCTGCTGCACGATCCCGATTCGCTGGCCACCGCCTTGCTCACCGCACAGCGCGTCGACCCCGGCGCCGTCGCTGCTGCCGTGACGCTGCCGCCCGGCGACGGCGACCCTCCCGCGCTGATCCCGTTCAGCGGGCCGGCCCGCAAGGCGCTGGAGCTGACCTTCCGCACCGCACTTCGCCTCGGCCACAACTATGTCGGCACCGAGCATCTGCTGCTGGCGCTGTTCGACGTCGAAGACGACACCGGGCCGCTGCATCGCACCGGTGTGGACCGGGAGCGCCTGGAGACCGACCTGGCTCAAGCCCTGGACTCGATCGCGGCGAATCTGACCACCGGCGCTGCCGATACTTCGAACTGACCTGCCTGGCAAAAGGCTGGTGCACCGGTATCCCCGATGTGCCAAGATGCCCACAAGCAACCGAAGAAGGACATGATGCATCGCTGGATTCTGGCCCTGGTCACTTCCGTAGCCACCGCGGTGGCCGCCTTGGTGGCGCCGGCCGCCGGATACGCGACGCCCACCACCACACCCGAGGCGCCGATCGGCCGGCTCGGCGACACGTTGCGCATCCAGTACTCCGACGAGGCCTTCGGCAAGATCGTCGCCGACGTCACCGTGCACGACGTGGTGCCCAGCGAGATCCCGCCGGGCTGGGCCTGGAACGGGACGCCGCGCTGGCGCGCCCAGGGCGGCCCGTGGCGGTCGAACATCACCATTCACCCGATCTCGGTACCCAACCCCTACATCATGGCGGCCTCGGTCACCTTCGACGGCGTCACGCCGGGCGGCGACGCCTACGTGTCCAAGCACACCGACGACCCCACCGCACTGGACGCGGTGCTGACCAACGCACCGGAGGGCTCCACCGTCAACGGCGGGGTCTACTGGGACGTCTACCGCGGCCTGGTCACCCACGTGGTGATGCTGTCCCGCAACACCGGCCTGCGCCTGGCGCAGTGGAATCTGTGAGTCACCCGGCGGGGTTTGAAGC
>CAYNJD010000008.1:3275-12606 GCA_964397355.1 uncultured Mycobacterium sp.
TGAAGCGGCGGCCCAGCTTCGGCTCTCCTGCGTCGAACCTCGCTAACCGCCGCTGCTCAACGCCAGCAGCCGGGAGGTGGCTCGCAGGTACTTCTTGCGGTAGCCGCCGGCCAGCATCTCGGCGCTGAAGATGCCGTCCAGCTTCGCCCCGGAAGCCACCACCGGGATCCCCGCATCGTAAAGCCGATCGGTGAGCGCCACCAGCCGCAGCGCCACGTTCTGGTCGTCGATGGGGTGCGCGCCGGTGAGAAACACGCCGGTAACGCCTTCGATCAGCGTCAGGTAGCGCGACGGGTGCATGGTGGCCAGGTGCGCGCACAGCGCGTCGAAGTCGTCGAGCGTCGAGCCGGGCAGCGCCGCGGCGCGCTGGGTGACCTGCTGGGCCGACGGCGGTTCGGGCGCCGGCGGCAGGTCCCGGTGCCGATAGTCCGGGCCGTCGACCCGCACCGGGGTGAAAATGCTTGCCAGAGCACTGATTTCCCGCAGAAAATCCTGAACCGCGAACCGGCCCTCGCCGAGTTGCTCGGGCAGCGTGTTCGAAGTCGCCGCAACCGACACCCCGCGCGCCACCAGTTCGGACAGCAACCGCGACACCAGCGTGGTGTTGCCCGGATCGTCGAGCTCGAACTCGTCGATGCAGACCACCGTGTAGCCGCCGAGCAGCTCGATGCATTCGGTGAAACCGAACACCCCGGCCAGCTGGGTGAGCTCCATGAACGTCGCGAACGCGGTCCGGTGCGGCTGCTCGCCGCCGGCGGTTTCGGTGATCTCGCGGTAGACCGAGGCCAGCAGATGGGTCTTGCCGACACCGAACCCGCCGTCGAGGTAGAGCCCGACACCGGGCAGCACCTCGCGCTTGCCGAACAGCTTGCGCCGCCCGGCCCGCCGCGTCACCGCCTGTGCGCAGAACGCGGTGCAGGCCGCCACGGCCGCTGCCTGGGTGGGCTGCGCCGGGTCGGGCCGGTAGCTGGCGAAGCTGGCCCCGGCGAACGTCGGCGGCGGCTTGAGCTGCGCGATCAACCGTTCCGGTGAGACGGCCGGATGCCGGTCCACCAGATGGTCGATCGACTCCGCGGCGGGATTAGGCACGCAGGAACTGTAGCCACATGGTGCAATCGTGGCCATGTCCGACCTCAGCGCAGACCCGGGCTTCACCCGGCTGGACGCGGCGCGGCCCGTCGACGACACCGAACTGGCCCGGCTGTATGCCTATCCCGACGACCGCCGCGTTTGGGTGCGGGCCAACTTCATCGGCAGCATCGACGGCGGCGCCACGGTCACCGGCAAGTCCGGCGGGCTCGCCGGCCCCGGTGACCGCACCCTGTTCATGCTGCTGCGGGCGCTGGCCGACGTCGTCGTGGTGGGCGCCGGCACCATCCGGGTCGAAAACTACGGCGGGGCCCGGCTGGGCGTCACCGAACGCCAGCGCCGCCGCGACCGCGGCCAGTCCGAGGTGCCCCGGCTGGCGATCGTCACCCGCTCCGGGCAGCTGGACCGGGATCTGCGTGTGTTCACCGACACCGAGCTGGCGCCGCTGGTGCTGACCTGCGCGGCGGCGGCCGACGATACCCGCCGGCGGCTGGCCGGGCGCGCGAAGGTACTGGACTGCTCCGACGGCGATCCGGGCCGCGTCGACGAGGCCGCGGTGCTGAATGCGCTGGCCGAACGCGAACAGTTTCGGGTGCTCACCGAAGGCGGTCCGACGCTGCTGGGCTCGTTGATCGAACGCGATCTGCTCGACGAGCTGTGCCTGACCGTCGCCCCGTACCTTGTCGGCGGGCTGGCTCGCCGCATCGCCACCGGCCCCGGCGAGACGCAGACCCCGATGCGCTGCGCGCACCTTCTCACCGACGACGCCGGCTACCTCTACGGCCGCTACGTGAAAAGCACCCGCCTATAAGGTGACAGGCATGACCAGCCACTCCCGGTTCGCCAGGGTCGCGTTTGCGGCCGCCCTGCCGGTGGCGCTCGTGCTGGCCGGCTGCGCGCCCGGGCTGGCCGCCGACCCGCGCTTCGCCACCGACTCCGGCGCCGGGCCGCAGGGCCAGCCCGAGTCGACGCAGGACACGGCCGGCCCGCCCCCGATCGCGGTCCCCAAGAACGACCTGCCCTGGCATGACTGCACGGCACGGCTGTTCGGTGACGCCGCAGTGCCCGCCACCCCCGGGGTGCGGTTGGACTGCGGCAGCTATGACGCCGACATCGACCCGCTGGGCGGCAGCTCCTCGGCGATCAGCATCGGGGTGGTGCGGGCCCGGTCGGTGCAGACCCCGGCCGACGCCGGCCCGGTGGTGTTCACCACCGGCTGGGACGTGCCGTCGTCGCTGCAGCTGCCGATCTGGCTGGCCCGCGCCGGCGCCGACGTGCTCAAGAGTCACCCGATCATCGCGGTGGACCGCCGCGGCACCGGGATGTCGAGCGCGGTGGATTGCCGGCAGCGCGGCCAGCGCGAGGAGATGTGGAACCAGGCGCAGTTCGCCGCCGGCGACGACCCGGTGGCCAACCTGCGCGACGTCGCGACCGAAGCCACTACCGACTGCACCGATGCCATCTCGCCCGGTGAGTCCTCCTACGACAACACCCACGCGGCCACCGACCTCGAACGGCTGCGCAGCATCTGGGATGTTCCCGCGCTGGCGCTGCTGGGCATCGGCAACGGCGCCCAGGTCGCGCTGGCCTACGCCGGATCCCATCCGGACAAGGTGGCCCGGCTGGCGCTGGACTCCCCCATTCCGCTCGCCGAGGCCGCCGAGGCGGCGGCCGAGCAACGAATCAAGGGCCAGGAGGCGGCATTCGACGCGTTCGCCGCGCAGTGCGTCGCGGTGAACTGCGCGCTGGCCCCGGACCCGAAGGGCACCGTCGACGCGCTGCTGGAGGCGGCGCGTTCCGGGAACGGTCCCGGCGGCGCCTCGGTGGCCGCGGTGACCCATGCCATCATCACCGCGCTGGGATATCCCACCGGGGACCGGATCAACACCACCAACGAGTTGGCCAAGGCGCTGGCGGCGGCGCATGCCGGCGACGCCAATCTGCTGACGAACCTGATCAACCGCGCCCAGGGCACCGTCGGCAGCGACGGTCACTTCGTCAACTCGTGCGCCGACGCACTCAACCGGCCCACCCCGGACCGGGTCCGGGAGCTGGTGGTCGGCTGGGGCAAGCTGTACCCGCAGTTCGGCACCGTCGGTGCCCTCGACATGACGCAGTGCCTGAGCTGGCCCACCAGCACGACCCCGGAGCAACCGAAGGAACTGAAGGTCGAGGTGCTGCTGCTGGGGGTGCAAAACGACCCGATCGTCGGCGAGGAGGGCGTGGCGGCCACCGCCGCAGCGGTCATCAACGCGGGCTCGGCCAGCAAACGGGTGATGTGGCAGGGCATCGGGCACGGCGCCACGGTGTATTCGGCGTGCACGGTGCCGCCGCTGATCGGCTATCTCGACAGCGGCAAGCTGCCCGACACCGACGTCTACTGCCCGGCCTGAGCTGGGGCGGGCCCACCCGTTCGGTGTACGGTGCGCTGGTGACGGCAGCCGACTCCTCTGCAAAACCGACGGGCAGCTTCCTGCTGGCCGCGTTCCGGCCACCCACCAGCGCGCCGAGCACCGCGACCGTGCTGCGCTCGATCCTGTGGCCGCTGGCCATCATGTCGCTGATCCACCGCTCGGTGGTGCTCCCGCTGAACGGCAACATCACCGACGACTTCAAGCCGGTCTATCGCGCGGTGCTGAACTTCCGGCACGGCCTGGACATCTACAACGAGCACTTCGACTACGTCGACCCGCACTACCTCTACTCCCCCGGCGGCACACTGCTGATGTCACCGTTCGGGTATCTGCCGGAGATGCTGTCGCGCTACACCTTCATCGGTGTCAACACGATCGCGATCCTGGCAGCGGCCTACCTGCTGCTGCGGATGTTCGGTTTCGGGCTGACCTCGGTGGCGGCCCCGGCGCTGCTGGCGGCGATGTTTCTCACCGAGAGTGTTTCCAGCACACTGGTGTTCACCAACATCAACGGCGTCATCCTGCTGGCCGAGGTGCTGTTCCTGCGCTGGCTGCTGGACGGCCGGGAGAGCCGGCAGTGGTGGGCCGGTGTCGCGATCGGGCTGACCCTGGTGGTCAAACCGGTGCTGGCGCCGCTGCTGTTACTGCCGCTGCTGAGCCGGCAGTGGCGGCCGTTCGTGGGGGCCATTGCCGCGCCGGTGCTGTTCAACCTGGCGGCGTTTCCGCTGTCCAGCGACCCGATGAGTTACTTCACCCAGACGGTGCCCTACATCATGGGCACCCGGGACTACTTCAACTCCTCGATCCTGGGCAACGGCGTGTTCTTCGGCCTGCCTCCCGCGCTGATCCTGTTCATGCGGGTGCTGTTCACCGTAATCGCCGCAGTCAGCCTGTGGCTGCTCTACCGCTACTACCGCACCCGCGACCCGCGGTTTTGGATGCTGACCTCCTCGGGGGTGCTGCTGACCGCGTCGTTCCTGGTGCTGTCGCTGGGCCAGGGCTACTACTCGATCGTGCTGTTCCCGTTCCTGATGACGGTGGTACTGCCGAACTCGGTGCTGCGCAACTGGCCGGCGTGGCTGGGCGTCTACGGGTTCATGACGCTGGATAAGTGGCTGATCTTCCGCTGGATGAACATCGGGCGGCCGCTGGACTACCTGAAGATCACCTACGGCTGGTCGCTGCTGCTGATCGTGGTGTGCTCGGTGCTGTGCTACCGCTACCTGGACGCCCGGGAAGCCGGCCGCCTCGATGAGGGGATCGATCCGGAGTGGCTGGCCGCCGAGCCGAAGCGGGTTAGCGGTGATCGCTAGCGCGGCGGAGCCGGGCGCAGCGGGTCACCGCGGACGCTAACGTGGAAGCATGACGTCTCCCAAGGTGTCCCTGACCGACGACGAGTGGCGCGCGAAACTGACCCCTGCGGAGTTCGCGGTGCTGCGCCGCGCCGGCACCGAGCCGCCGAACACCGGTGAATACACCGACACCACCACCGAGGGTGTCTACGAATGCCGTGCCTGTGGTGCCGAATTGTTCCGCAGCACAGAGAAATTCGCGTCGCACTGCGGTTGGCCATCGTTCTTCGACCCGGCGGACTCCGATGCGGTGATCCTGCGCTCCGATGATTCGCTGGGGATGCGTCGCACCGAGGTGTTGTGCGCGTCCTGCCACAGCCACCTGGGCCACGTGTTCACCGGTGAGGGCTATCCCACCCCGACCGACCAGCGCTACTGCATCAACTCGATCTGCCTTCGGCTGGTGCCCTCGGACTGAGCGCCGGGTCGGGCAGGCTCAGTCGATCCGGGTGGCGTGGACTTCCCAGAACGGCGCGTGCGCCAACTGGCCGTCCAGCAGCGGCTCGATGACGCCCAGCCGCTGCGCGATCGCCCGGATCCGCGGCGGCGCGTCCGGGTTCTGCTCGACCTGCGCGGCGAACCGCGCCGCGCTGACATTGACCAGGTAGCTGGTCGGTCCCAGATAGTCGATCCGCCAGCCGCCGGCCGGTAGCCCCGAGCGCAGTTCGTCGAGCGTCATCGCCGGCGGCATGAAGAACCCGTTGATGTTGTAGTCGGCGGCCTCGATCATGAAAAGCCGGGCTCCCGGCCGACTCGCCCGGTGCAGCGCCCGCAGGTAGTCATGCTGGGCCTCGCCGCTGAACGTGTTGTAGAAGGCGGTGTCCACGACGGTGTCGAAACAGTCGGTGAAGCCGACGAGTGTCTTGGCATCCCCGACCCGGAAGTCCACCGACACCCCCGCCTCCCGCGCGTTGGCGCGGGCGCGCTCGATGGCCGTCTCCGACACGTCGATACCGGTCGCGGCGAGGCCGTGCCGGGCGAAGTGGATCGCATGGTGTCCCGGGCCGGTCCCAGGGTCGAGCACCGCGCCGGTGATCGCGCCCAGCGCCACCAGTCGCCGCACCGCCGGCTGCGGCCCGCCGATATCCCACGGCGTGGACGCGGGCAGGTGCTGGCCGGTCTGGTCGGCGCGGTAGATCTCCTCGAAACGTTCGGCGTCGCCGGGCGGGGGTACCGCCGTCACGGCAGCGAGGCCACCAGCTGCTCGACCTCGACCCGCGGGCCGGTGAAGAACGGGGTCTCCTCGCGGGCGTGCAGCCTGGCCTCGGTGTTACGCAGGTCGCGCATCAGATCGACGATGAGGTCGAGCTCGGGTGCCTCGAACGCCAGAATCCACTCATAGTCGCCGAGCGCGAACGCCGGCACGGTGTTGGCGCGGACATCCTTGTAGGGCCGGGCGGCCATGCCGTGCTCGGCCAGCATCCGGCGGCGGTCCTCCTCGGGCAGCACATACCACTCGTGGGAACGGACGAACGGGTAGACGCAGATGTAGGCCCCCGCCGGTTCGCCGGCGATGAACGCCGGGACATGGCTTTTGTTGAACTCGGCCGGGCGGTGCAGCCCCACGTTGCTCCACACCGGCGTGCAGGACCGGCCCAGCGCGGTGCGCCGGAAGCCGGCGTAGCTGGCCTGCAGGTCCTCGACCCGCTCGGCGTGGCTCCAGATCATGAAGTCGGCGTCGGCGCGCAGGCCCGCGACATCGTAGACACCCCGGATCACCACGCCGCGTTCTTCCTGCTGTTTGAGGAAGGTGGCGGCCTCATCGGCCACCTGATCCCGGGTGCCGGGCCCGTCGTCGAGTACCCCGGGACGAACCGAGAACACCGAGAACATCACGTAGCGGATGGTGGAATTCAGCTTGTCGTAATCGAGGTGCGCCATGGCCCATATGCTGCCACGGCGCGCCCTAAAGCGCTCTAGGGCGTTGCAGTGGCGCTGGTCACGGCCGCCGCCGCCCGATCGGCCGCCGCGACGCAGGCCGGCACCCCGATACCGTCGAGGTAGTTGCCCGCGATCGCCACCGTCGGCGGCAGCCCGTCGCGCATACCGGCGACCAGCTCACCGTGCCCGGAACGGTATTGCGGCATCGCCGCGGGCCAGCGCTGCACATGCACCTCCAGCGGGTCGACGGTGACCCCGAAGACGGCCTCCAAATCGGCCAGCGACCACCGCACCAACTCGGCGTCGGAGGCACGCGTGCGGGAGGCACCGAGCCGGCCGAACGACAACCGGAGCAACTCCACTCTGCCGCCGTAGCCCCAGCTGCCCCACTTACGCGAGGTCAGGGTGATCGCCTTGGCGTGCAGTTGCTCGCCGGTGGCGACCAGCACCCCGGAGTTGTCCGGGAACGCCGCGCCGACGGGCACCGCCATCGCCACCACCACCGACGAGGCGCTGTCGATCCGGCTGGCCGCCGCCGCGGTGCGCGGGGCGAAGCCGGTCGCCAGCCGGGCCAGCACGTCGGCGGGTACCGCCATCACGATCCGGTCGGCGTGATGCGAGCCGCCGGCGGCGTCGCGCAACAGCCAACCGTCGCCCGCCCGGTCGATCCGCGTCACCGCCGACTGCACCCAGCGCAGCCCGCTGCGGCGCACCAACGCTTCGATCAGCACCTGGTAGCCGCCGGTGACGGCGCCGAACACCGGGGTGCCGGTTGCCGTGGGCAGCGCGCGTCGCACCGCCTCGGTCAGGCTGGAGGCGCCGTCGTCGAGCGCGGCGGCCAGCCCGGGCACCGCCGAGCGCAACCCGACCGTGGCCGCCGAACCCGCATACACCCCGCCGATCAGCGGATCCACCGAGCGGGCGACCACCTGCCGGCCGAACCGGTCGCCCACCAGCGCGCCCAGCGGCGGATCGCTGCCCGGCTCGAACGCCAGCGGCCGGGCCGGCTCACCGGCGATCCGCGCGAGGGTCTCCTCGTCGACCAGCCCCACCATCGACTCCGGCGACGACGGGATACCGCTGAGGGTTCCCGCCGGCAGCGGATACAGCTGCCGACCGCAGTACAGCAGCGGCCGCACCCCGGTGGTGGTGCGCTCCCGGTCGGCCAGTCCCAGCTCGGCCAGCAGCGCCGGCAGTTCGGGCCGGCGCGCCACGAACGCCTCCGCCCCCACGTCCACCGGGGCTCCGCCCAGGGTTTCGGTGCGCAGCACCCCGCCGAGCCGGTCGGCCGGATCGAAGACGGTGATAGCCGCCGCATCACCCAGCGTCGCGCGTAGCCGGTAGGCGGCGGCCAAACCGGAGATGCCCCCGCCGACAACGCAATACGATGCGATCACAGTGAATGGACCAGCGATACCAGGTCAGTGAGCACGCCGGGGTCCGATTCCGGCAGCACGCCGTGCCCGAGGTTGAAGATGTGGCCGGCGGCGCCCGCCTCCACCGCCCGGCGGCCGTCGGCGACGACGGCGCGGGCCGCGCGTTCGGCCACCGGCCAGCCCGCCAGCAGCACCGCCGGGTCGAGATTGCCCTGCAGCGCGATGCCGGCGCCGACCCGCCCGGCGGCATCGGCCAACGAGGTCCGCCAGTCCACGCCGACGACGGTGGCCCCGGCATCCGCCATGGCGCCCAGCAGCTCGGCGGTCTGCACCCCGAAGTGCGTCATCGGCACCTCCCGGTCGGCCAGGGCGGCGAACACCCGGGCACTGTGCGGTGCCACGAAACTGCGGTAGTCGGCCAGGCTCAGCGTCCCGGCCCAGGAGTCGAACAGCTGGATGGCGTCCACGCCGTGGTCGAGCTGGACGGTCAGAAATGCGATCGTCAGGTCGGTGAGCCGGGTCATCAGCTGATGCCAGCTGTCCGGCTCGGCCAGCATCATCGCCTTGGTGCGGGCGTGGGTCCGGCTGGGCCCGCCCTCGACCAGGTAGGACGCCAGCGTGAACGGCGCCCCGGCGAACCCGATCAGCGGAGTGTCGCCGAGCGCGTCCACCAGCAGCGACACCGCTTCGGCGACCGCGGTCACCCGCTGCGGATCCAGCGGGGCCAAGCCGGCGATGTCGGCCGGGTTGCGCACCGGGTCGGCGATCACCGGCCCGACGTCGGGCACGATGTCCAGATCCACCCCGGCGCCGCGCAGCGGCACCACGATGTCGGAGAACAGGATCGCGGCGTCGACGCCGTGACGGCGCACCGGCTGCAGGGTGATCTCGCAGACCAGCTCCGGGTCGAAACACGCCGCCAGCATGCTGTGCTGAGCCCGCAACGCGCGGTATTCCGGCAGCGACCTGCCGGCCTGCCGCATGAACCAGACCGGCACCCGGTCGGGTTTGCGGCCGGCGGCGGCGGCCAGGTAGGGCGAATCGGGCAGCTCACGACGGGCACTCATCGAACTCAATGCTGCCACGACTGCGCGGGGCGGGTGGAACGGCGCCGATTCGGCGGTCCCAGCTTCGGCCCTCCTCCGTCGAGCCTCGCTGAACCGCCGGCGCCGATTCGGCGGTCCCAGCTTCGGCCCTCCTCCGTCGAGCCTCGCTGAAC
>CAYNJD010000008.1:12706-25078 GCA_964397355.1 uncultured Mycobacterium sp.
CGGCGCCGATTCGGCGGTCCCAGCTTCGGCCCTCCTCCGTCGAGCCTCGCTGAACCGCCGGCGCCGATTCGGCGCGCCTGTCTGCGCCGACCGGCGCGGGGGGTTAGCGTGAGATCCGGCGACCCGCGTCGCGGCGGTGCGCAATAGCACCCGGGGGCCGGCCGCAGGCGACGCGGCGTACAGCGATGAGTTAAGGAGCGGCACCCGTGACATCAGCCGAGCCTGCCCCATTCCGCGAAGCGGTGGCGACGATGCACGCCGCGACGGTGCGGTCGGAGATCGAGCTGGGCCCGATCCGGCCGCCGCAGCGGCTGGCCCCCTACAGCTATGCGTTGGGCGCCGAGGTCAAGCACCCCGAGACCGACTTCATCCCGGAGGACTCCGACGGCGACGCGTTCGGCCGGCTGATCCTGCTCTACGACCCGGACGGCACCGACGCCTGGGACGGCACCATGCGGCTGGTGGCGTTCATCCAGGCCGACCTGGATCCGCAGGAGGCGATCGACCCGCTGCTGCCCGAGGTCGCCTGGAGTTGGCTGGTCGAGGCGCTGGGTTCGCGCACCGAGCACATGACCGCGCTGGGCGGGACCGTCACCGCGACCACCTCGGTGCGATACGGCGACATCTCCGGACCGCCCCGGGGACACCAACTGGAGCTACGGGCGTCCTGGACCGCCACCACCCCGGAACTGAGTACGCACGTCCAGGCGTTCTGCGAAGTCCTCGAGCACGCCGCGGGCCTGCCGCCGGTCGGGATCACCGACCTGAGCTCGCGAACCCGCGTCTGAGATGTGCGGGCAGACAACAGAACCGGCCGTCGAAGAGCCCGAACCGACTCCCCTGCCGTATCCGGCCGACGGGGTACCGGAGGTATCGGTCACGCCCAGGCAGATCGGGGCGGCCGCCGATCTGCTGGCCGGCGGCCACGGACCGTTCGCGGTCGACGCCGAGCGGGCGTCGGGTTTCCGCTATTCCAGCCGCGCCTACCTCATCCAGATCCGGCGCGCCGGCGCCGGCACCGTGCTGATCGATCCCGTCGGCGCCGACGAGGACCCGGCGGCCCTGCTGCGCCCGGTCGCCGAAGTGCTCGACGACGACGAATGGATCCTGCACGCCGCCGACCAGGACCTGCCGTGCCTGGCCGAGGTCGGCATGTGGCCCAAGGCGCTCTATGACACCGAACTGGCCGGGCGGCTGGCCGGCTTCGAACGGGTCAACCTGGCCGCGATGGTGCAGCGGCTGCTGGGGCTGGGCCTGGCCAAGGGCCACGGCGCCGCGGACTGGTCGAAGCGTCCGCTTCCCGCCGAATGGCTCAACTACGCGGCGCTGGACGTCGAGGTGCTCATCGAACTGCGCGCAGCCGTCGCCGAAGAACTGTCCGGTCAGGGTAAAACAGGCTGGGCGGCACAGGAATTCAATCATCTTCGGGTGACCGACTTCACCACGTCGACCCGGCGGGACCGCTGGCGCCGCACGTCGGGTATTCACAAGGTGCGCGACCGGCGCGGCCTGGCCGCCGTCCGCGAGCTGTGGCTGGTGCGGGACCGGATCGCCGAGCGCCGCGACATTGCGCCCGGCCGCATCCTGCCCGACTCGGCGATCATCGCCGCCGCCGTCGCCAATCCCACCACCGTCGAGGAACTGGTCGCACTGCCGGTCTTCGGCGGGCCCAAGCAACGCCGCAGCGCGGCGACGTGGCTGGCCGCCCTGGCCGCCGCCCGGGAGAACCCGGAGCCGCCCGATACCGCCGAGCCCTCCAGCGGGCCACCGCCGCCGTCGCGCTGGTCGCGGCGCAAGCCCGAGGCCGCGGCGCGGCTGGATGCGGTCCGCGCCGCGCTGGGAGAGCTGTCCGAGCGGGTGACGGTGCCGACTGAGAATCTGCTCGCCCCTGATTTGGTACGCCGACTGTGCTGGGACTGGGATCCGGCGACCCCGAACCCCGCGACGGTGATCGAGCAGTTCCTCAGCGACGGCGGCGCCCGGCCCTGGCAGCGTGAGCTGACGGTGCCGTTGCTGGCCGCGGCCCTCGGCGGCTAGTCCAGCCGCTCGCTGACCTCGTCGACACAGTTGCAGGCGCCCATCGCCGCAACCCAGCCGGTGATCTGGCGTGCCACATCCTGGGCGGTCAGGCCGACCTCGGCCAGCAGCTCACTTCGTGACGCGTGGTCGTAGAAACGCTGCGGCAGGCCGACATCACGGCAGGGCACATCGATGTCGGCGCGCCGCAGCGCCGCCGACACCGCCGAGCCGACGCCGCCGGCGACACCGTTGTCCTCGCAGGTGACCACCAGCTTGTGGTCGACGGCCATCTCGGCGATCACGCCGGGCACCGGCAGCACCCACCGCGGGTCCACCACCGTCACCCCGATGCCCTGGTTGTGCAGCCGGTCGGCCACCGCCAGCGCCATGGGCGCGAACGCGCCGACCGCGACCAGCAGCACGTCGGAGGGCAGCCCGTCAGCCGGCAGCGCCAGCACGTCCACCCCGGACCGCCGCTCGATCGCTGGAATATCCTCGCCCACATCGCCTTTGGGGAAACGCAGCGCGGTGGGACCGTCATGGATGTCGAGCGCCTCACCGAGTTCCTCGCGCAGCCGTACGCCGTCGCGAGGTGCGGCCACCCGCATGCCGGGCACGATCCCCAGCATCGACAGATCCCACATGCCGTTGTGGCTGGCGCCGTCGGATCCGGTGATCCCGGATCGGTCCAGCACCAGCGTGACGGGCAGCTTGTGCAGCGCGACGTCCATCATGATCTGGTCGAAGGCGCGGTTGAGGAACGTCGAATAGACCGCCACCACCGGGTGCAGGCCCCCCATCGCCAGCCCGGCCGCCGACGTCAGCGCATGCTGCTCGGCGATGCCGACATCGAACATCCGATCGGGAAAACGCTGCCCGAACGGGGTCAGCCCGGTCGGGCCGGGCATGGCGGCGGTGATCGCGACGACGTCGCGGCGTTTGGCGCCGTACTCGATGAGCGCGTCGGAGAACGTCGCGGTCCAACCGCGTCCGGCCGTTTCGGTGGCGTACCCGGTGAGCGGGTCGATCACGCCGCAGGCGTGCATCTGCTCGGCCTCGTCATTCTCGGCCGGGCCATAGCCCTTGCCCTTGCGGGTGACCACGTGCACGATCACCGGCGCACCGAAGCCGCGGGCCCGGCGCAGCGCCGACTCCACCGCGGCCTCGTCATGGCCGTCGATCGGCCCCAGGTACTTCAGACCCAGGTCGGTGAAGAGCGCCTGCGGCGCCAGCGCGTCCTTGAGGCCCGCCTTGAAGCTGTGGATCACCTGGTAGCCGATCTCGCCGACGACGGGCATGCCCCGCACCGCGGCGCGGCCACGCTCCAGCAGCCGTTCGTAGCCGGGCTGCAACCGCAGTGCGGCCAGGTGGTCGGCGAACCCGCCGATGGTGGGCGCGTAGCTGCGGCCGTTGTCGTTGACCACGATCACCACCGGCCGGTTGCCGGCGGCGATGTTGTTCAACGCCTCCCAGCACATACCGCCGGTCAGGGCGCCGTCACCCACGACGGCCACCACGTGGCGGTTGCGGTGCCCGGTCAACTCGAAGGCTTTGGCCAGCCCGTCGGCGTACGACAGCGCCGAGCTGGCGTGACTGGACTCCACCCAGTCGTGTTCGCTCTCGGCACGCGACGGGTAACCCGACAGCCCGCCCTTCTTGCGCAACGTGTCGAAGTCGGGGCCGCGGCCGGTCAGCATCTTATGGACGTAGGCCTGATGCCCGGTGTCGAAGATGATCGGGTCGTGCGGGGAGTCGAACACCCGGTGCAGCGCCAGCGTCAACTCCACCACGCCCAGATTGGGCCCGAGATGGCCACCGGTCGCGGCGACCTTGTGGATCAGGAACTCACGGATCTCCGCCGCCAGCGCGGTCAACTGCGCCTGCGTGAGGTGCTGCAGATCGGCGGGGCCGCGGATCCCTTCAAGCATTCGGCCAGTCTACGCATCGTGGCGCGCACCCACCGTATGGTCGTCATATGCAGGCCGAGGAGATCGCCGAGGAGTTCCCGGTGGTGGAGATCGACTCCGACGCCCTGGCCGCCGCCAGGCTGTTGGCCGAGCAGCGGCTGCCCGGAATCGTGGTCACCGACCCCGCCGGCAAGCCGCACGCGGTGCTGCCGGCCTCCCAGGTGGTGCGTTTCATCGTGCCGGGTTACGTCCAGGACGACCCGTCGCTGGCGGGAGTGCTCAGCGAGACCGCCGCCGATCGTGCCGCCGAGAAGCTGCACGGCAAGACGGTGCGCGAAGTGTTGCCCGAACACCTGCACGACGTTCCGACCGCCGGCCCCGCCGACACCCTGATCGAAGTCGCCTCCACCATGGCCCGGCTGCGCAGCCCGCTGGTCGCCGTCGTCAAGGACGGTAAACTGCACGGCGTGATTACCGCGTCGCGCTTACTGGCCGCAGCGCTCGAAGTCTGATCGGGTGACGTTTCTGGCGATAGCGGTCTTCGTGATCGCCTATGCGTTCATCGCCGCCGACCGGGTCAACAAAACGGTGGTTGCGCTGACCGGTGCGGCGGCCGTGATGGTGCTGCCGGTCATCTCCTCCGATGACATCTTCTACTCCCGCAAGACCGGGATCGACTGGGATGTCATCTTCCTGCTGCTGGGCATGATGATCATCGTCAGCGTGCTGCGCCAGACCGGCGTCTTCGAATACGTCGCGATCTGGGCGGCCAAGCGCGCCAAGGGTTCCCCGTTGCGGATCATGATCCTGCTGGTACTGGTCACCGCGGTCGCCTCGGCGCTGCTGGACAACGTCACCACGGTGCTGCTGATCGCCCCGGTGACGCTGCTGGTCTGCGACCGGCTCGAGATCAACGCCGCGCCGTTCTTGATGGCCGAGGTGTTCGCCTCCAATATCGGCGGCGCCGCCACTTTGGTCGGTGACCCGCCCAATATCATCATCGCCAGCCGCGCCGGATTGTCGTTCAACGCCTTTCTGCTGCACCTGGCCCCGATCGTCGTCGTCGTGATCGCCGTGTTCATCATCATGCTGCCGCGGCTGTTTCCGGGCTCGTTCGCCGTGGCGCCCGACCGGGTCGCCGACGTGATGGCGCTCGTCGAGCGCGAGGCGATCCGTGACCGCGGGCTGTTGATCAAGTGCGGGCTGGTGCTGACCGCGGTGTTCGCCGCGTTCATCGGTCATTCCGCGCTGCACCTGGAGCCGTCGGTGGTGGCGCTGCTCGGCGCCGGGGTGCTGATCATGATCTCGCGACTGGAGCGCTCGGACTACCTGTCCGGAGTCGAATGGGAGACCCTGCTGTTCTTCGCCGGCCTGTTCGTGATGGTCGGCGCCCTGGTGGACACCGGTGCGATCGGCGCTTTGGCCAATGCCGCCGCCGACATCACCGGCGGCAACGCATTGTTGACCACAATGGGAATCCTGGGGGTGTCCGCCCCGGTGTCGGGGATCATCGACAACATCCCCTATGTCGCGACCATGACGCCGGTGGTGGCCGAGCTGAGCACCACCCTGCCGAACGACCTGCATCCGGACGCACTGTGGTGGGCACTGGCGCTCGGCGCCGACTTCGGCGGCAACCTGACCGCGGTCGGAGCCAGCGCCAACGTGGTGATGCTCGGAATCGCCCGCCGCGCCGGCAATCCCATCTCGTTCTGGGAGTTCACCCGCAAGGGCATCGTGGTCACGGTGGTGTCGGTGGGGCTGTCGGCGGCCTATCTGTGGTTGCGCTACTTCGTGTTCGGCTGACCGGCATCCGCGCGGCGTTAGGACCGCGTCAGCGACGCCACGCACTCCACGTGGTGGGTGAGCGGAAAAGCGTCGAAGACCCGGATCTGCTCCACGGCATACCCGTGGCCGCGGTACAACCCGATGTCACGGGCGAAAGCCGCGGCCTCACAACCGATGTGCACCAGTCGCGGCACACCCGCGGCCGCCAGCGCCCCGATGACCTCGCGGCCGGCCCCGGCGCGCGGCGGGTCCAGCACGGCGACGTCGGCACCGCGGTGGTCGTTGCCCAGCACCCGGCGTACCGAGTCGGTGCGCACCGACACCTGCGGCAGATCGGCGAGCGCGGCCCGCGCGGCGCCCGTCGCGGCCCGCGAGGTGTCGACGCTGAGCACCCGACCGGACTCCCCCACCGCCTCGGCCAGCGCCGCGGCGAAGATGCCCGCTCCGCCGTAGAGGTCCCAGGCCGTCATCCCCGGCTGCGGCCGGGCCCACTCGGCGACCAGCGCGCTGTAGAACGCGGCGGCCCGGCGGTGCGCCTGCCAGAACGCGGTCACCGGGATCTGCCAGCGCCGGCGGCCCACCCACTGGGTGGCGTGATAGTCGCCCTCGACGACGTGCGGACGATGGTCACGGCCGGTGCTGACCACATGCCGGACGCCGTCGTCGTCGGCCACCACGTGGAGGTGGTCACCGGGCTGCCAGGTCTGCTCGGCCAGCCCCTTGGTCATCCCGGCCGGCAACTGCCCGCACCGCAGGTCGGTGACCAGCTCGTCGCTGTGATACCGGTGGAATCCGGCCCGCCCGTCACTGCCCACCGCCAGACGGACCCGGCTGCGCCAGCCCGTCGGGCCTTCGGAGTCCAGCGGTTCGGCCTCGCCACGCCAGTCGTGGCCGCCGAGCCGGGAGAGCTGGTTGGAGACCACCTCACCCTTGAGTGCCCGCGCCACGGCCGGGTCGGCGAACGCCAGGTCGCAGCAGCCGGCGCCGTCCACACCGGCGATCGGGCACAGCGGGGCGACCCGCCCGGCCGCCGGTTCGAGCACCTCGACGCATTCGGCGTGCCAATACGAACCCCGCTCGGCGGTGATCCGCACCCGCACCCGCTCGCCGGGCAGCGCGTAGCGCACGAAAACCACCCGATTGTCGTGGCGGGCCACACAACTGCCGCCGTTCGCCGGTGGCCCGGTGAGCAAGGTCAGCTCGTGACCGCTCACGGCAAAAAGCCCCGCCGGGTGTCGCCCGGGGCGTGGTGCGGCGCGAGCACCTTGCGCCGTTCCGAGGAGTTCAGCTGCCACGGCACCGAGGTCACCATCACCTGCGGCATGAACAGCAGCCGGGTCTTGAGCCGCAACGCACTCTGGTTGTGCAGCAGCTGTTCCCACCAGTGACCCACCACGTATTCGGGGATGTAGACGGTCACCACGGTGCGCGGCGACTCCTTGCTGATGCGCCGAACGTACTCGAGCACCGGGCGGGTGACCTCGCGGTAGGGCGAGGCGATCACCTTGAGCGGCACGGTGATATCGCTGTCCTCCCAATCGCGGACCAGCGTGCGGGTCTCGGTGTCGTCGACGCTGACGGTGATGGCCTCCAGCGAGTCCGGACGGGTCGCCCGCGCATACGCCAGCGCCCGCCGGGTCGGCAGGTGCAGCTTGGAGACCAGCACCAGGGCATGGTTGCGGCTGGGCAGCACCGACTCGTCGCCCTGGGCGGCGGACTGTTCGGCCAACTCCAGACTGACCGCGTCGTAGTGGCGGCGGATCAGCTTCATCAGCACGAACAACACCGACATCACGACGATCGCGATCCACGCCCCGGCGACGAACTTGGTGACGACCACGACGATCAACACGGTTCCGGTGGCGACGAACCCGATCGTGTTGACCACCCGGGAACGCACCATCTTGACGCGGGCCGCCCGATCGGTCTCGATGCGCAGCAGCCTGTTCCAGTGCCGGACCATGCCGATCTGACTCAACGTGAACGAAACGAACACCCCGACGATGTAGAGCTGGATCAGCGCGGTCACCTCGGCGCCGAACGCCACGATGAAGGTGATGGCCACCACCGCCAGGAACACGATGCCGTTGGAGAACGCCAGCCGGTCACCGCGGGTGTGCAGCTGGCGCGGCAGATAGGAGTCCTGCGCCAGGATCGATCCCAGTACCGGAAAGCCGTTGAACGCGGTGTTGGCCGCCAACGCCAGGATCAGCGCGGTCACCCCGGCGATCACCCACAGACCGGGCGGGAAACCCCGGAACACCGTCTCGGCCAGCTGAGCCAACAGCGTCTTCTGGTCGTAGTCCGCCGGTGCCCCGATCAGCTGTTCGTGCGGGCGCGCGGCGATCTTCACCCCGGTCTCGCGGGCCAGCACGATGATGCCCATCATCAACGTCACCGCGATCACACCCAGCATCAACAGCGTGGTGGCGGCGTTGCGCGACTTGGGTTTGCGGAACGCCGGCACGCCGTTGCTGATCGCCTCCACCCCGGTCAGCGCCGCACACCCCGACGAAAACGATTTGGCCACCAGGAACGCCAAGGCCACACCGACCACCTCACCGTGGGCGGAGTGGATCTTGAACGCGGCCGACTCGGCCTGCAGCGGGTGATCCAGCACGAAGATCTGGAACAGCCCCCAGCCCAGCATTGCGAACACGCCGATCATGAACGCATACGTCGGGAAGGCGAACGCGGTACCCGATTCGCGGATGCCGCGCAGGTTGGCCGCGGCGACCAGGATGACGGTGCCCACCGCGAAGCCGACCTTGTGCTCGGCGATGAACGGTATCGCCGAGCCGATGTTGGCTATCCCCGATGAGATCGAGACCGCCACCGTCAGAACGTAATCCACCATCAGCGCGCTGGCGACGGTCAAGCCCGCGGTCGGGCCCAGGTTGGTGGTGACCACCTCGTAGTCGCCGCCGCCGGACGGGTAGGCGTGCACGTTCTGGCGGTAGGAGGCCACCACGGTGATGAACACGAACGCCACCGCCAGGCCGACCCACGGCGTCATCCGGTAGGCCGCGATACCTGCCACCGACAGCACCAGGAAGACCTCTTCGGGTCCGTAGGCCACCGACGAGAGCGCGTCGGAGGCGAACACCGGCAGCGCGATGCGTTTGGGCAACAAGGTGTGGCTGAGCCGATCGCTGCGGAACGGCCGGCCTAGAACCAACCGGCGAGCAGCGGTGGAAATCTTCGACACGAGAGCCAAGGGTAAGCCAGCCGGGCGCTGGCGGTAGCGTTCACCGAATACGGGCACACTGCAGTCGAGCGCCAGCCGAAACCAGCCGAAAGGACCTTGCACGTGCGGGTAGTTGTGATGGGATGCGGCCGGGTGGGCGCCTCGGTTGCCGACGGGCTGTCCCGGATCGGCCACGAGGTCGCCATCATCGACCGCGACAGCGCCGCGTTCAACCGGCTCAGCCCGGAGTTCAGCGGTGAGCGGGTCCTGGGCATGGGTTTCGATCGCGACGTGCTGCTGCGCGCCGGGATCGAGGAGGCCGGTGCCTTCGCCGCGGTCTCCTCGGGCGACAACTCCAATATCATCGCCGCCCGGCTGGCCCGCGAGACGTTCGGGGTGGCGCGGGTGGTGGCCCGCATCTACGACGCCAAACGCGCCGCGGTCTACGAACGCCTGGGGATTCCCACCATCGCCACCGTGCCCTGGACCACCGACCGGATGCTCGACGCCATCACCAGGGAGAGCGAGACCACCAAGTGGCGCGACCCCACCGGCACCGTCGCGGTGGCCGAGGTCGTGCTGCACGAGGACTGGATCGGCCGCCCCGTCACCGACCTGGAGGCGGCCACCAACGCGCGGGTGGCCTTTTTGGTCCGGTTCGGCACCGGCGTCCTGCCCGAGCCCAAAACCGTCATCCAGGCCAGCGACCAGGTGTACATCGTCGCGGTGTCCGGCCGCGTCGCCGAGGCGATCGCGATCGCCGCCCTGCCGCCCAGCGAGGATCTGGACAAATGAAGCGCGCCGTCGACGAAGACGCTGGCGGAGCCTGGGAGGCCAGGGTGCAGGAGCGGCGCCGATGAAGGTAGCGGTGGCCGGGGCGGGTGCCGTCGGCCGGTCGATCGCCCGCGAACTGCTCGACAGCGACCATCAGGTGACGCTGATCGAACGCAACCCCGACCACGTCGACGTCGAGGACATCGCCGAGGCCCAGTGGCAGCTGGGTGACGCCTGCGAGCTGAGCCTGCTGGAGTCGGTGCACCTGGAGGAGTTCGACGTCGTCATCGCCGCCACCGGCGACGACAAGGCCAATGTGGTGTTGTCGCTGCTGGCCAAGACCGAGTTCGCGGTGCCGCGGGTGGTGGCCCGGGTCAACGATCCCCGCAATGAGTGGCTGTTCACCGACGCCTGGGGGGTGGATGTGGCGGTGTCCACCCCGCGCATGCTGGCGTCGCTGGTCGAGGAGGCCGTCGCGGTCGGGGACCTGGTGCGGCTCATGGAGTTCCGCAAGAGCGAGGCCAACCTGCTGGAGATCACGCTGCCCGACGACACCCCGTGGGGCGGCAAACCGGTGCGCAAGCTGACGCTGCCCCGCGACGCCGCGCTGGTGACCATCCTGCGCGGCACCCGGGTGATCGTGCCGCAGGACGACGAGCCGCTCGAGGGCGGCGACGAGCTGCTGTTCGTGGCGTCGACCGGGGTCGAGACCGAACTGCGCGCGCTGCTGCTACCGGCGCACTGACCGGGGTTCGCGGTCGTCGTCCTCGGCGGGCGCGGGGCGGGCATCCAGCGCCCGCTGCACATATTTGACGGCCAGGTAGGTCACCACTGCCGCCAGCGCGGTCAGCGGCCAGCCCATGGCGATCCGCGCCACCCCCAGCCAACCGGTCTGATCGGCGTTGTAGAGCAGCCGCTGCACCACGAAGCGGGATCCGAACACCAGCGCCCAGGTCAATGTGGCGACGTCGTAGGCGTAGACCGCCGCCCGCAGCTCCCGCCAGGCCATGCTCTGGCCGCTGGCCCAACTCCAGGTGTAGCCGACCACCGGCCGGCGGACCAGGATCGAGGCGGCGAACACCACCGCCCACACCAGTGACGTCCAGATTCCCAGCAGGAAATACCCCTTGGAATCGCCCATCAGATAAGCGATCACGGCGCAGACGGCCACCCCGAAGAATCCGGACACCGCCGGCTGGGTGGATTCCCGGCGGGCCAGCCGCCACACCAGCACGGCCGCGGCCACGCCCAGCGCCGCCAGGACGGCGACCCGCAGCCCGAAGACGCTGGAGGCCGGCACGAACACCACGATCGGCAGCGACGAGTAGATCAGCCCGGCCACCCCGCCGATCTGCTCCAGCAGCCGCTGCGGCCCCTGGGCGCCCTCGGCGCTGAAGTCACTGGTCATCGCGGCGCCGTCCCGGAGGTCGGGGCGATCACTGCTGGATTTCGTAGTGCGGGTTGTAGATGGCCTTGCAACCGCTTTCGAGCTTGCCGAGCCGGCCGTGCACCCGCAGCGTGCGGCCCGAGTCGATTCCGGGTATGCGCCGCTGGCCCAGCCACACCAACGTCACGGTGTCGGTGCCGTCGAACAGCTCAGCCCGGACCCCGCCCACGCACCCCTTGGCGTTGGCTTCCACGCTGCGCAGCACGCCGACCATGGTGACCTCTTGGCCACGTTCGCAGTCGATCGCGCGCTGCGCGCCGGTGTTGAGCGCCTCGTCGGACAACTCCTCGACGTCGCGCAGCTCAGGATCTTCCGTCAATCGCCGCGTCAACCGGCGCAGGTACCCCTTCGGAGCAGCCATCGCCCTCTCCCTCAAGTGTGTGCGCACGCTACGGTAGACCTGTTGATTACCTAATGCCACATGGCCGGCTTCCGGCGTGGCTGGCGACACCCGGAACCATCAAGGGGTGGCATTGGATTTGCAGGGCGTGACGGCGGTGCTGCTGCCGGGGACCGGCTCCGACGACGACTACGTCCGCCGGGCGTTCGCGGACCCGTTGCGGCAGGTGGGTGCCGAATTGGCGGCCCACCGGCCGCAGCCGGAGCGTCTCGTCGAGGGCTATCTGGCCGCCTTGGACGCCGCGGCGGAAGCCGGGCCGATCGTGGCCGGCGGTGTGTCGATCGGGGCGGCCGTGGGCACCGCGTGGGCGCTGCGGAACCCGGGCCGGGTGATCGCGGTACTGGCCGCGCTGCCCGCCTGGACAGGCGTCCCCGACGGCGCGCCGGCCGCCCAAGCCGCCCGCCACAGTGCTGAACGGTTGCGCCACGACGGGCTGCCGGCGGTGGTGGCCGAGATGCGCGCGTCGAGCCCGGACTGGCTCGGCGACGAGCTGGCGCGCTCCTGGGCCGTGCAGTGGCCGCAGCTGCCCGACGCACTGGAACAGGCGGCCGCCTACATCGCCCCGACGTTCGCCGAGCTAGCGGCCCTTGAGGTCCCGCTGGGCGTCGCCGCGGCCGTCGACGACCAGGTCCATCCGTTGCAGACCGCGTCGGAATGGGTGGCCGCCGCGCCGCGGGCGGCGCTGTGCGCGGTAACTCTGCAGCAGATCGGCGACGACCCGGCCACCTTGGGCACCGCCTGCCTGACCGCCTTGGCGACGGCGGCCGGCCTGTAGCGAGAAACCGCTAACCGCCGGGGTTGATGCGGCGGTCCAGCTTCGGCTCTCCTGCGTCGAGCCTCGCTAACCGCC
>CAYNJD010000008.1:25178-28425 GCA_964397355.1 uncultured Mycobacterium sp.
TCGGGCATCGGCACCAGCACCGAGCCCAGGTCGAGGCGGGCCGTCGTCGCCGCCGCGGGGTCGTCGAAATCCTCGATGTCGAACGGGCCTTCGAGCTCCTCGTCCGCGCCTTCCTCGAAGTCCGCCCGATCCTCCGGTTCCGGTTCGGCGCGCGTCGGCTCGTCGTCCGCTTTGCCCTTGCCCCTACCGAATGCCATCACAGCCGCCCATCTTCGTCACTTTGCCCGTCACAAACTCGCGTGCCCGCCCGACGAGCCGTGGCCATCGGCGCCACGGGTCGTCTCGGCCAGTCCCGCCTCGTCGAATGATGTCACCTCGACCAACTCCGGGAGCTCGACCCGCTGCACCAGCAGCTGGGCGATCCGGTCGCCCCGGTGAATCTCGATGGGCGTCGCCGGGTCGAGGTTGATCAACGCCACCTTGATTTCGCCGCGATAGCCCGCGTCAATCGTTCCCGGGCTGTTGACGATCGAAAGGCCCACCCGCGCAGCCAAACCCGAACGGGGATGCACCAAGCCGACCATCCCGAACGGAATCGCCACCGCGATACCGGTGGGCACCAGGGCGCGCTGCCCCGGGCCCAGCTCGACATCGGCCGCGCTGTAGAGGTCGACGCCGGCGTCGCCGGCATGGGCGCGGCTCGGCAGCGGCAGGTCAGGATCGAGGCGAACAACCGCAAGACTGGGCGACACGAGCCGCAAGACTACTCTTAGCCGGATGTCGGGATCGCGCCTGAACCGCCGGGTATCGCAAACAGTGCGGTACCGCGAACAACTGTGGGTGCCGTGGTGGTGGTGGCCGCTGGGCTTCCTGGGCACCGGGCTGATGGCATACGAAGTGCGGCTGGGCCTGCGCAGCCTGCCCGGCTGGGTGCCGTTCGCCGCGTTCTTCGCGATCACGGTGGCCGCGCTGTTGTGGCTGGGACGCATCCAGGTGCGCGTCACCGGCAGCGGCGGGCAGACCGAGCTGTGGGTCGGTGAGGCGCACCTGCCGGCCGACGTGATCGCCCGCTGCGCCGAGGTGCCGCGGTCAGCCAAGTCGGCGGCGCTGGGACGCCAACTCGATCCCGCGGCGTATGTCGTGCATCGCGGCTGGGTGGGGCCCATGGTGCTGGTGGTACTCGATGATCCCGATGATCCGACGCCGTACTGGCTGGTCAGTTGCCGCCACCCGCAGCGGGTGCTGGCGGCCTTGCAGGGCTGAGGGAAGATCCGGGGTCAGGCCGCGCAGTCGGTGCAGATCATCACACCGTTCTTCTCGCTGGCCAGACGGCTGCGGTGCTGCACCAGAAAGCAGCTCGAACAGGTGAACTCATCGGCTTGCTTGGGAACCACCCGCACCGACAGCTCCTCGCCGGACAGGTCGGCACCGGGCAGCTCGAAGGACTCGGCGGATTCCGATTCGTCGACGTCGACGACGGCGGATTGCGCTTCGTTGCGCCGAGCCTTCAGTTCCTCGAGTGAATCCTCGGACACATCGTCAGTCTCGGTGCGCCGCGGGGCGTCGTAGTCAGTTGCCATCGTCTTCTCCCCTCACTCCCCTCGTAACCCTGCGCGAGCTTTGTACCAGCGTCGAACGCATCCACCAAATGATTCGTGCCCGGATCGCGCCCAGATCAACTGTGATTTGCATCACATTCTGTTCCTGACCACGGTCGTCGGCCGCGCGCGCGCCCTTTAGAGTGCGTACGTGGTCGCGCAAATCACTTCCGGCACCGAGTTCGACAAGCATGGTCTGCCGTTCCGGCGGCGCAACTACCGGCCCGCCGCCTACGCCCTGGCCGGTCTGGTGCTACTGACCGCGGTGGTGTGGGCGGTGGCGCTGACCCGGCCTGCCGACATCAATGAGGTCGCGGTGTGCAATCCCCCGCCGCCGCCCACCGAACCGGACCAGCCGCGGCTCGGGACCCAGGTGCCGCGCGCCGCGATGATCACCACCACCCCGGCCAAACTGGCCGACATCAAAGCCCGCGTGCTCAACGCCAGCGGCCGGTCCGGGCAGGCCGCCGACGTCGCCGACGCACTGCGCGACGACGGGTTCGCCCAGCCGACCGCCGCCAACGACCCGATCTACACCACCGAGCGACTCGACTGCCATGGCCAGATCCGCTTCGGTGAGGCGGGGCAGGCCGCCGCAGCGGCGCTGTGGCTGGTGGCACCGTGCACCGAGTTGTTCCGCGACGACCGCGCCGACGACTCCGTGGACCTGGCGGTCGGCAGCGACTTCGTCAGCCTGGCTCACAGCGACGACATCGAAGCGGCGCTGGCGGGCCTGCGTCCGGACGCCACCGGCCTGCCGGATCCGGCGTTGCTGACCAAGATCCATTCCGGCACCTGCTGACGACCGACCTGAAGAGGAGACCCATGACCGGCACTGGCCCGATCGCTTCCGAGACCGGCGGCGCGAGCCCGCAACGGCGGGGGTTCGGCGTCGACGTCGGCGGCAGCGGCATCAAGGGCGCCGTCGTCGACCTCGACACCGGCGCGCTCATCGGCGAGCGCTACAAGCTGCCCACGCCGCAGCCCGCGACGCCGGCCGCGGTCGCCGAGACCGTTGCCGCGGTGGTGCGCGACTTCGGCTGGACCGGGCCGCTGGGTGTCACCTATCCGGGAGTGGTGATCGACGGCGTCGTGCAGACCGCCGCCAACGTGGACAAGTCCTGGATCGGGGTGAACGCGCAGGCCGCTATCGCGACCGCGCTCGACGGCCAGCCCGTCGTCATCCTCAACGACGCCGACGCCGCCGGCCTGGCCGAAGAGCGATTCGGCGCGGGCAAGGACAACACCGGCGTGGTCGTGCTGCTCACCTTCGGCACCGGGATCGGCTCGGCGGTGATCCACAACGGAAAGCTGCTGCCCAACACCGAGCTCGGGCACATCGACGTGGACGGCAAGGAGGCCGAGCACCGGGCCGCCGCTTCGGTCAAGGAGCGCAAGAAGTGGAGCATGAAGAAGTGGGCCAAGCAGGTGACCAAGGTGCTGGTGGCCATCGAGAACGCGCTGTGCCCGGACCTGATCATCGTCGGGGGCGGCATCAGCCGCAAAGCCGACGAGTGGGTGCCGCTGCTGGGCAACCGGACTCCGGTGGTCGCCGCGACGCTGCAGAACACCGCGGGGATCGTCGGGGCCGCGATGGCCTCGGCCTCGGATGTCACCCGGTGAATTCCGCCCGCTCGACGATTGCCGCCGACCGCTGTCGTTACAATGGTCACCGGCGGCCGCCTAACCGATAGCGGCGACTATCCCAG
>CAYNJD010000009.1:0-1565 GCA_964397355.1 uncultured Mycobacterium sp.
CGCTCCAGCAGCATGTCCCAGTGGGTGCGCGGCGGCTTGACCTTCTTCGGCTCGGGAAGGTCGCCTTCGACCAGGGTGCCCTCCAGGCCGTTGCGGCACATCCAGGTGCCGGGGATCTCCGCGTCGTCGGCGAACGGCACCTCGAACTCTTCGCCGTTCTCGGTGCGGTACCGCGCCAGCCGGCGTGGCGCCAGGTCATGGTTGCGGTCGGTCTCGTAGCTCACGGCTCCCAGCCGACTGCCCCGCAGAACACGATCAGCCATCGACCCACACTCCTTAAACCTGGTTGTCTTCGAATACGTCGTGCGTTGGGATAACGCGGGCGGACCCTGAGCAGTTCCCGACGCACGCGGCGCAACCTCTGATGATACCGGGATCACCACGGCCGCCGGACTAAGGTAGTCAGGCGTGCCTCGCAGCTCCCGCCCCCAGCCGTGTCGATGGTGCGGTCGCGATGTCGGCGATGCCGGAATCGGGCGGCGCCGGCAGTACTGCCGGCAATCCTGCCGGCAGCGCGCCTACGAGCAGCGCGCCCTGATCAGCAGCGGTAAGACGACCGCGCTGGCGCCCGACGCCGTGGTGCTCTCCGCCGATGAGGCGACAGCGTTGTCGGATCGGGTCTATCAGGTGCGGTGCGCGGCCGAGGACATCGCGACCGCGCTGAGCGAGGACGCTCCGCACGATGAGCTGCGGCAACTGTGCGACACGCTGCTGCGCGCCGTCGACGCCGCCGACCACTGGCGCTGAGCCGTCAGCTGGCGCAGCTGAACAGCTTGCCGACGGCGGCCGGCGGCGGCACCGGACGCAGACAGCCGAAGACGTCGATGCCCTCCGGACTCAATCGTGCCGCCGAACGGTGGGCGTAGTTGACGCAGTACAGCCCGGTCGCATCGGCGCGACAGCGATAGTCGCCGAACGACAGCGAGGATCCGTCGGGCAGTTCGGCGCCCTCGCCGTGGACGAATCGGCCCGGATCGCCGTGAGCGGACCCGATCTGCAACGTACTGCCGTCGAAGTCGACCCAGCCGCCCTTCCACTGTCCGTAGACGTCCGGCGGCTGCGGCGGCGGGTTGACCAGATCGACCACGCAGGCCAACGCGCCGTCGGGGGAGCCGAAATCGGTCATGCAATTGGTGGTGCGGCGGGCAGCGGCCGGCACCGTGAAGGCGATGTCGTCGATGAGGTCGGTGGCCACGCCGTCTCGGGTCGCGCTGTGGTAGCCGCCGGTCTCGACCGGCCTGCCGGCCTCGATCCAGGCGATGACGTCGGAGATCGGGGCGCCCGCGGCAGGCGGCGCCGTCGGCTTCGACGAGGTCGGCGAGGCGGATGTCGCCGATGACGGCGCGCTGGAGGTGGTCGGGGCGGACGGCCCGGTCGGGCTCGGCTCCGGCTCCTCGACGGTCGCGCGTGAACATCCGGCGATCAACAGCAATACGACGGCCAGCCCGGTGAGACGCATGCCGTTAGGCTAACCGCCGTGCTCTAGCGGCGGCCCAGCCTCACCTCTCCTCCGTCGAGGTTCGCTAACCGCCGTGCTCAAGCGGCGGCCCAGCCTCACCTCTCCT
>CAYNJD010000009.1:1665-27019 GCA_964397355.1 uncultured Mycobacterium sp.
AGCGGCGGCCCAGCCTCACCTCTCCTTCGTCGAGGTTCGCTAACCGCCGTGGCATTCGATACCGTTCGGCTCATGCATAACCACCGCGTGCAGGCCACCATCAGCAGCGGCGTCGTGGAGGGTTTCGTGCGTGGCGGGGTGCGCCGATGGCGTTCCATCCCGTATGCCCGCCCACCGGTCGGCCCGCTCCGGTTCCGGGCGCCGCAGCCGGCTGAGCCCTGGTCAGGGGTGCGGCACTGCCACGGTTTCACCAACTGCGCACCGCAGGAGCGGATGTACACCATCCTCAGCCCGGGTCGCTTCCAGCCGACCAGCGAGGACTGCCTGACCCTCAACGTGGTGGCCCCCGACCAAGCCGATGCGGGTCCGCTGCCGGTGATGGTCTTCATCCACGGTGGCGGCTACATCCTGGGCAGCTCGGCCACCCCGATCTACGACGGTGCGGCGCTGGCCCGGCGCGGCTGCGTCTACGTCTCGGTGAACTACCGGCTCGGCGCGCTCGGATGCCTGGACTTGTCGTCGCTGTCGACGTCCGAGGTCACCCTGGACAGCAACCTGTACCTGCGCGACCTGGTGCTCGCGCTGCGCTGGGTGCGCGACAACGTCGCCGCGTTCGGCGGCGACCCGGACAACGTCACCATCTTCGGGGAAAGCGCCGGCGCGCACATCGTCGCCACCCTGCTGGCGGTGCCGGAGGCCGAGGGCCTGTTCACCCGCGCGATCGCCGAAAGCCCGGCGGCGGGCATGGTGCGCGGCCCGGACATCGCAGCGGAGTTCGCCGACCGGTTCGCCGCGCTGCTCGGGGTGCGCCCGTCCGACGCCGCCCACACGCTGTTGCGGGTGTCGCCGGCCGAGTTGCTGGCGGCCCAGGATCGGCTGATCACCGAGGGTGCGCGTGACATGCTGGGAGCCTTCCCGATCGGCCCGGTCTTCGGCGACGACCTGTTGCCGCTGGATCCGGTCGAGGCGATGCGGCGGGGTTCGGCGCACCGGGTGCCGCTCATCGTCGGCAGCAACGCCGAGGAGGGACGGCTGTTCACCCGGTTCCTCAAGATGCTGCCGACGACCGAGCCGATGGTCGAGTCGGTGCTGGCCGGGGCCGAGCCGGGGATGCGTGATCGCATCATCGCCGCCTACCCCGACTACCCGGACCGGCGGGCCTGCATCCGCCTCGGCGGCGATTTCGCGTTCAACTCGGCAGTGTGGGAGATCGCCGAGGCGCACGAGACCCATGGCCCCACCTACGTGTACCGCTACGATTTCGCGCCGCGGGTGCTGCGCTGGTCCGGGTTGGGCGCCACGCACGCCACCGAACTGTTCGCCGTGTTCGACGTCTACCGCAGCGGCGGGCTGGGTCTGCTGCTCACCGCCGGGGCCGACCGCCGGGCGGCGCTGCGGGTCAGCGGGCAGGTGCAGCGGCGCTGGCGGGCTTTCAGCCGGACCGGGGTGCCGGGCGACGACTGGCCGGTCTACACCGCCGACGATCGCGCCGTGATGGTGTTCGACCGCAAGACCCGGGTGGAATACGACCCGGCCCCGGAGCGCCGGATGGCCTGGCAGGGCTTCACCCTGGCCCGCTGACCAGGGATCAGGCCCGGATCACCCGGGTGCCGCCGGCCAGTTCGTCGTGCTTGCCCTGCTTGGTGGGGCTGCCGCTGATCGACACCGCGATCACCACGTAGGCCAGGAAAGCCAGCAGCGGGCCGAGGTAGGGGATCACGGCCAGCACGGTGAAGGAGTTGCGGACGGCCGACTGTCCCGGCGTCGGTTTGGCGACTCCATCGGGCCCGCGCACCGCCAGACCGAGCAGCCGCTTGGCCGGCGTGGTGCCCTGAGTGACCTCGAACAGCACGAAGTAGCCGAAGGTCAGCACGCCGGAGAACATGCCGGTCACCAGGAACGGATAGTCGTCGGCGAACACGAACACCGACAAGAAGAACGCCACGATGCTGACCAGCACGCCGTCGAGCAGGCGCGCCCAGAACCGCCTGCCCAGGCCACCCGGTTTCTGGTTCCATGCCGGCTGTTGCTGCTGCCCCCACGGGGGTTGTTGCCCCCAGCCCGGGGCGGGCGGGTAGCCGCCGGGCTGGCCGTAACCGGGCTGGCCGTAACCGGGGTTGTTCGGGCCGAAATCGCCGGTTGTCATCAGATCCGCTCCTGATCCTTGGATGTCCGCCAATGTACCGTGACGGTCGAGGGCGAAACCGGATTCTGCGGACGGCGAAATGAGCCTGTAGGACCCATGTACCAGATCGCGGTGGTGCTCGTCGTCGCGTTGCACCTGGCGTTCGTCGGCTATGTCGTCGCCGGCGGCTTCCTGGCGTTGCGGTGGCGGCGCACCCTGTGGCTACACGTTCCGGCGGCGCTGTGGGGACTTCTCATCGTCACGGCCGGGCTGGACTGCCCGCTGACCTGGCTGGAACGCCGGGCCCGGGCGGCCGCCGGGATGGCCCCGCTGCCTCCGGAGGGGTTCATCGCCCACTATCTGACCGGTGTGGTGTACCCGGCCGGCTGGACCACGGTCGTCGAGGTCGCGGTGCTGGCGGCCGTCGCGGGCGCCTGGGTGTGCTACGCCCGGGACTCGCTGCGGCGCCGGCGATACGGTGGAGGTCATGCGGGCACTGATCATCGTCGACGTCCAGAACGATTTCTGTGACGGCGGCACGCTGCCGGTGCCCGGCGCCGTCGCGGTCGCGGTCGGCATCAGCCGCTATCTGGACAGCGCATCCGGACGCGACCGCTACCACCACGTGGTGGCGACACAGGACTGGCACATCGACCCGGGCGACCACTTCTCGCCGCATCCGGACTTCGTGAGGTCCTGGCCGCCGCACTGCCGCGCCGGCAGCCCCGGCGCGGCTTTTCACCCCGCCCTGAGCACCGACCGGATCGAGGCCGTCTTCAAGAAGGGCGCCTATGACGCCGGCTACAGCGGTTTCGACGGCGTCGACGATGACGACACCGCGCTGGGCGACTGGCTGCACCGGCGGGGCGTGGACAGCGTCGACGTGGTCGGCGTGGCCACCGACTACTGCGTGCGGAGCACCGCCGAAGACGCGATCCGGGCCGGGTTCACCACCGCGGTGCTGCCGCAGCTGACCGCGGGGGTTGCCACCGACACGACGGCCACTGCGCTGGCGGCGATGCGCACCGCCGGTGTCACGCTGCTGGAGGCCGCCTGATGACCGGCCCGACAGCACAGGAGCTGCTGGCCGCGGTCGAGCAGTCCCCGGCCGCGGCGGCCGCCCACGACCGGACCGGCTGGGTGGGGCTGTTCAGCGCCGACGGACGAGTGGAGGATCCGGTGGGTTCCCGCCCGCACGTCGGCCCCGAGCAGATCGGCCGGTTCTACGACACGTTCATCGGCCCACGCGACATCACCTTCCACCGCGACCTGGACATCGTGCACGGCACGACCGTCATCCGGGACCTGCAACTCGAGGTGGCGATGGGATCCTCGGTGACGATGCACATCCCGGCGATCCTGCGCTATGACCTGACCCGGTCCGACGGCCAGTGCCAGCTGCGCCGGCTGCGCGCCTACTGGGAGCTGCCGGCGATGATGCGGCAGTTCCTGCGCAACGGCCCGGCCGCGATGCCCGCCGGGATTCAGCTGGCACGATCATTGCTGGGCAATCAACGGCTCGCCGGCACCGCCGGATTCGCGACCGGATTCCGCCGACCGGCCGGCCGCGGCAAGCAGCCGACACGGACGTTTTTCACCGCGATCGCCACGGGCGATATGACAGCCGCCCGGTCGGTGCTGTCGCCCAGTGCGACAGTGACTTACGGCGATGACACCGCCGTGGACATCGGCGAGCTCGGCGCCCAGCTGGACGGCGCACACCCGGCGCGGCTGCTGGCGGCCGGCGGCACCGTCGCGGTATCGCTGAGCACCGCGCAACGCCGCGGCGTGCTGTTCGCCGACGTGGATCGGCGCGGCCGGGCGATCACCGGCATCCGGTACTTCCCGGGAAACTGAGCCGCCGGGCCCGGCGAGGATAAGCTCAGGGGCGTGCCAAGCTTCCGAATCGCCGAAGTCGCCGAACTGCTGGGGGTCAGCGACGACACCGTCCGCCGCTGGATCGAATCCGGTCGCCTGACGGCGACGACCGGCAGCGGCCCCCGCATGGTCGACGGCGCCGAGTTGGCGCGATTCGCGCAGGACCGCGCCTCCGTGGAACCGGTATCCCGCAATCCGGTGGTGGGCCAGTCCGCCCGCAACCGACTGGTCGGGCTGGTCACCGAGGTGACCCGCGACACGGTGATGGCACAGATCGACATCCAGGCCGGCCCATTCCGGCTGGTCTCGCTGGTCAGCCGGGAAGCCGCCGACGAGCTGAAGCTGCAACCCGGCAGTTTGGTCGTCGCCTCGGTCAAAGCCACCAACGTGGTGGTCGAACTGCCGCGCCGCGCCGGATCTTCCGACCACACCGATCCGGCAGCCGAATTCGGGTAGGTCAGGCCAGCAGCGCCATCAGCGACGCCGTCGACAACATCAGATACAGCCCCGGAAACCCGATGTTGTTCAACACGCCGGCCCGCACATGGGTCACGACGGCGCCGATGAAGAAGGCGACCAGCCCGGCGGCGGCGGCCACGCCGATCATCGGGACACCCGCCAGCCCAATGATCAGACCGGTGCCGCCGGCCAGTTTCAGCCCGCCCAGCAGCGGCAGCCATGATCGCGGCACCCCGACTTGCGCGGAATTGGCCAGTACGAACCGGGCCGGAATCAAGTCGGCGATGGCGATCGCGATAGTGATGACCGCCGTAATGGTGACGATCACGAGGTGGACGGTGGGTAGGCTCATGGCGTTGCTCTTCCTTTCGGCGATGGATCTGGCTCTATCCGTGTGACGACCGCAGGACGGGAAAGGTGACCCATGAGCAACGTGGAATCGCTGGCCCGACGGTTCGAGGACAACCGGCATCGCCTGCATGCGGTGGCGTTTCACCTGCTCGGCTCAGCCGCCGACGCCGACGATGCGGTGCAGTCGGCCTGGCTGAAGGCGAGCCGCGCCGACTTCACCGCGGTGGAGAACCTGCCGGGCTGGTTCACCACGATCACGGCCCGCGTCGCTGTTGATCAGCTGCGGGCCCGTTCCCGCCGAGGTGAGCAGCCGCTGCCCGAATCACCCGGCCTGCCGAGGGACCCGGTGGCGCCGGCCGCCGACGAAGAGGTGTTGCGCGCCGAGGCGGTCAACCGCGCACTGCTGGTGGTACTGGACCGGTTGTCGCCCGCACAGCGTGCGGCCTTTGTATTGCACGACGTGTTCGACGTGCCGTTCGAGCAGATCGCCGGCCTGCTGGACCGGTCACCGGATGCGGTGAAGAAGCTGGCCAGCCGGGCGCGGGCGCGGCTCCGCGCCGCACCGGCGGCCGAGCCGCGACGCCGGGCCGAACACCTGCGGGTCGTGACGGCGTTCCTGGCGGCCTCCCGCGGGGGCGATATCCCGGCGCTACTCGAGCTGTTGGCGCCCGACGTGGTGCGCCGGGTCGACCCGGTGCTGGTTCCGGCCGGTACGCCCACCGAACTGCGCGGCGCGGCCGACGTCGCGACGGAGACCCGGCGTTTCACCGTGCGGGCACGCGCCGGTGCGGTACTGCTCATCGACGGTGCGCCCGGGATCGCGATCGCACCCGGGGGCCGGCTGCTTGCCGTGCTGCGCATCGGAATCGGTGATGACGGGCGCATTCACACCATCGACATCGCCGGCGACCCACAGCGACTGCGCGCCGCGATGCTGCAGTTGCCCGACACCGACCGGCCGTGAGTACGCATGGGGGCCGCTTCAGGCTGCCCGGTCTGCTTTGATGGGTCACGCGAACCGATTCCGCAGCAAGGAGGACGTCCCGTGCCAGAGGAAGCTGAAGCCAACGAGGTGCCACCGGCGGCGGTGACCGCGCGCGGCATCTCGATGACCGGGCCGTGGGGCAAGGTTTTCGGGCCGCTCGACCTGGACATCGGCGCCGGCGGGGTCACGGTGCTCATCGGGCCGCCCGGCTCGGGTCGCACCGCATTGTTGATGAACCTCGCGGGCCGGATGAAGCCGTCGGAGGGAACGGTCACGGTGTTCGGGCACAGCAAGGCCCGTGACATCTTCGGCATCTCCGCACTGGCCGCCGTCGAGCAACTCGACGCGATCTTCGAGTCGGTGACGGTTCGCGACCTGATCACCGAACAGCTCCGCTGGGACGCGCCCTGGTATCGGCTGGTGCGTCGCGCCGGCGAAGCCGAGCGAGACGCCGTCTGCCGTCCGGTCTTCGGTGACCGGCCGCTGCCGCGGCTGCACGAATACGTCGAGCACCTCGATGAACTGACCGGGCTGCTGCTGCGTATCGCGTTGGCCAACACCGCGCGACCGCCGCTGCTGGTGGTCGGCAGCATCGATCAGGTCACCAGCGACAGCGACCGGGAGACGCTGATCCGCCGGCTGGTCGAGCTGGGGGAGCAGCAGACCGTGATCACCACGTCGACAAACCGGGTACCGGAGGGCTTGGGAGTTACCGCGCAGATCGTGGTCGAGCATCTGGGGTCCGACGAACTCAGCCACAGCACCCACGGCCGACACGAGAAGGGAAACGCGTAGCCATGCTCGCCGGAATGTCGTTGGGCACCGACCTCAAACGCTACTCACGCGGCACCATGCCGCGGCTTGCTCTCATCACCATCATCGTGTTGCCGCTGCTGTACGGCGCGATGTATCTGTGGGCGTTCTGGAACCCGTTCGCCGCCATCGACAAGATCCCGGTGGCACTGGTCAACGAGGACACCGGCGCCACCGTCTCCGGGGACCAGTTGCGGGCCGGCGACGAAGTCGCCCGCGCGCTGGTCGACTCCAAACAGCTCGACCTGCATCAGGTATCGGAAAGCGAAGCCGCCAAAGGTGTTTCCGACGGTAGCTATTACTTCTCGATCACGCTGCCGAGCGACTTCAGCGAAGCGGTGGTGTCGCCGGCGGGTCCGCACCCCAAGAAGGCGCAGATCGAGTTCCGGTTCAACGACGCCAACAACTATCTGGCCTCGGTCATGGGGCAGAACGCCGCGCGCGAGGTGCTCAACGAGGTCAGCTCCAAGGTAGGCCAGCAGGTGATCGGCACCGCGCTGACTCAGGTGACCGACGAGGTCAAGAAGGCGGCCGACGGCGCGGCGCAGCTCGCCGATGGCTCAAAGACGCTGGCGGACAACCTCGGGACCGCACGCGACGGTTCGGCCGCGCTCGCCGACGGCAGCCGCCGATTGGCGACCGGCATCCAGCAGGCCACCGATCCGCTGCTGAAAATGACCGACGACCTGGGGGCCATGGGCTTCGACCCGAACGCCGCCGGTGCGGCCGCCACCGCGTTGAGCGGCAACCTCAAGACGGTCACCGACCGGATCGCGTCGCTCAACGTCAACTACCAGCAGGCCGCCGGGATCGTCAACCAGGTGGTGGACGCGCTGCACGCCAACCCCGACCCGGCGGTGCGCGGCCTCGGCGACACCCTCGCCGGCGCCCAGCGGCTCCTCGACGTCAAAGGCCTGGACCCGGCGACCGATGAAGGGCTGACCCGGCTGCGCGGCAACGCCCAGCAGTTGGAGACCGATCTGGCCGATCCGAACAGCGGATTGCGCACGTTCATGACCCACGCGCTCGACGGAGGGCTCAAGTCCGATCTGGACAAGCTGCGTAACGGCGCAACCGATCTCGATGCGGGTGCCCACAAGCTCAACGACGGGCTGGTTCAACTGGCCGACGGCAGCAACCGGCTCGCCGACGGCGCAAACGAGTTGGCGACCGGGCTGGGCGAGGCCGATCAGCGCGCGTCGACAATCACCGACCAGCAGCGGGTCCAGGTGGCCTCGATCCTGGCCAGCCCGGTCGGCGTCGACATGGACTTCACCCATCACGCCGCCACCTTCGGCACCGGGTTCGCCCCGTTCTTTTTGCCGCTGGCGCTGTTCATCGGCTCGTTGATCGTGTGGATGCTGTTGACCCCGTTGCAGACCCGCGCCATCGTGAACGGGCTCGGCGCGCTGCGGGTGGTGCTGGCGTCCTACTGGCCGGCACTGCTGCTGGGCATCTGCCAGGTGGTGCTGATGTATTCGGTGGTGCATTTCGGGGTCGGGCTGCAGGCGCGCTACGCCGCTGGCACGGTCGCCTTCCTGACCTTGATCGCCGCGGCGTTCCTGGCACTGATCCAGGCGTTCAACGCGGTGCTCGGTGTCGCGGTCGGCCGGGTGGTCACGCTGGCGTTCCTGATGTTCCAACTGGTGTCGTCCGGCGGAATCTATCCGGTGGAGACGACGGCCAAACCGTTCCAGATCCTGCACCCGTATGATCCGATGACCTACGCGGTCAACGGTTTACGTCAGTTGACAGTGGGTGGTATCGACGCCAGATTGTGGACTTCGGTGGGCGTGTTGGCCGGAGTCCTCGTGGTGTCGCTGGCCGCCAGCGCCTGGGCGGCCCGCCGAGATCGCCAGTACACCCTGGAACGCCTCTATCCGCCGATCGAAGTGTGACGGTTCCGCGCGTGCGGGCTTCGGGCGGACCACCGGTGCGGCGGCGCACGGTGCTGCGCGGCGCGGCGGCGGTGGGGATGGCCGCCGCCGCGCCGTGGCCGTCGGCGTGCGGAGCAGATGACGACGCGCTGACATTCTTCTTCGCGGCCAACCCCGAAGAGGCCGACGCGCGGATGCGCATCGTGACGGCGTTCCAGCGCGAACACCCCGACATCCGGGTGCGTACCGTGCTGGCCGGGGGAGATCCCACCCAACAGATATCGACGTTCTGCGCCGGCGGCCGATGCCCGGACGTGCTGATGGCCTGGGAGTTCAACTACGCGGGTTTCGCCGACCGCGGCGTGCTGTTGGATCTGAACACGTTGCTGGACACCGATCGGCGCTTCGCGGCCGCACTGCGCGCCGAGAGCATCCCGGCGCTGTATGACACGTTCGGCTTCAACGGCGGCCAGTATGCCTTCCCCGAGCAGTGGTCGGGCGCATTCCTGTTCTACAACACCAAGATCTTCGCCGAGGCCGGTGTGCCGCCGCCTCCGGGCCGCTGGGACAGCCCCTGGTCCTTCGACCAGTTCCTCGACACCGCAACCAGACTCACCCAGCGCGCCGCCGGCGGCAGAGTGTCCCGGTGGGGGTTCGTCGACACCTGGTCGCCGCCTTACTCCGCGGCGCTGTTCGGGATGAACAACGGCACGCCGTGGGCTGTCCCACGATTCAACCCCACCCACCTCAACTTCGACGACGACGCATTCCTTGCCGGCATCCAGTTCTACGCCGACCTGGCGAACGTGCACCGGGTGGCGCCCGCAGCGGCCGATACCCAGGCGATGTCGACCATGGGCCTGTTCAGCGCGGGCAAGGCGGCGATGGCACTCGGCGGGCACTGGCGCTACCAGACCTTCGCCCAAACCGACGATCTGGACTTCGACGTGGCGGTGCTGCCGACCGGGCCGAACGCGGCCGCCCGCGGCATAGCCGCCCGTTCGGCGATCGGCAGCACCGGTCTGGCGATCGCCGCCGACAGCCGTCACCGGGAACAGGCCTGGGAGTTCGTCAAATTCGCCGCGGGCCCGGCGGGGCAGGCGCTGATCGGGGAGTCCGGCCTTTTCGTGCCGGTGCTGCGATCGGCGATCACCTCACCCGGGTTCAGCGCCGCCCACACCGGCATCAGCAACCTCGCGGTGCTCACCGGCGGCCCGGCGCACTCCGAGGGACTGCCGGTCTCCCCGGAGTGGCAGCGGGTGCACGCCCTGATGGACCGCGCCATCGGCCCGGTGCTGCGCGGGAAACGGCCCGCGGCAAGCCTGAAGAGTGGGCTTTCGCCCCAGATCGACGAGTTACTGGCCACCGCATGAACCCGACCCGCAGGCGAGCACGGGCAGGACGTTGGTTCATCGCCCCGAACCTCGCCGCGGTCGCGGTGTTCATGGCGTTCCCGCTGGCGTTTTCGCTCTACATGAGTTTCCAGCGGTGGGACCTGTTCACACCGCCGCAGTTCGTCGGCGCGACGAACTTCGCCGACCTGTTCACCGCCGACCCGCTGTTCGGCATCGCGGTCCGCAACACCACGGTGTTCACCGTCGGCACCGTGGTCCCGACGGTGCTGATCAGCCTGGCGGTGGCCGGCCTGTTGAACCGGAAGATGAAGGGCATCGGGCTGTTTCGGGCGATCACCTTTCTGCCGTTGGCGGTGTCGTCGGTGGTGATCGCGGTGGTGTGGCAGTTCGTGTTCAACACCGACAGCGGGCTGCTCAACATCATGCTCGGCTGGTTCGGCATCTCCGCCGTGCCGTGGCTGACCGAACCGCACTGGGCGATGGTGTCGCTGTGTCTGGTCAGCGTGTGGAAGAGCGTGCCGTTTGCGACGGTGATCCTGTTGGCGGCCATGCAGGGCGTGCCCGAGTCGCTGCACGAGGCGGCCCGCATCGACGGCGCCGGTGAGGTTCGGCGCTTCTGGTCGATCACGGTGCCGATGATCCGCGGCGCACTGTGGTTCGTGGTGGTGATCTCTGTCATCAACGCGTTCCAGGCGTTCGACCTGGTCTACGTCCTCACCGGCAGCAGCGGCGGCCCGGAGACCGGCACCTACGTGCTGGCCATCATGCTGTTTCAGCAGGCGTTCGCGTTCTTGAACTTCGGCTACGCATCCGCGCTGGCGTGGGTGATGTTCGCCGTGCTGCTGGTGCTGACGCTCATCCAGCTGCGGCTGTCGCGCCGAAACGCGGTGGAGCAGTGAGCACCCGGGGCACCGGCCGGCCGGTGCGGCACCGTATCGGCCGGCAGCTCGGCGTCTACGCGGGGTTGGCCGGTGTCGCCGGCTGCGCGCTGTTCCCGATCCTGTGGGCGCTGTCGGGATCGCTGAAGCGGCAGGCCGAGATCAGCCAGCCGATGCTGTTGCCGGCGCATCCGCAGTGGTCGAACTACGTCGAGGTGTTCGCCCGAATGCCGTTCTGGCGGATGTTCTTCAACACCGTGCTCTACGCCGGCTGCGTAACGGCCGGGCAGGTCTTCTTCTGCTCGCTGGCCGGCTACGCCTTCGCCCGGCTGCCGTTCACCGGGCGCGACACGCTGTTCGTGCTCTACCTGGCCACGCTGATGGTGCCGTTGACGGTCACCGTGATTCCGCAGTTCATCTTGATGCGGGTGTTCGGCTGGACCGACACCATGTGGGCGATGATCATCCCGGGGCTGTTCGGCAGCGCGTTCGGCACCTATCTGATGCGGCAGTTCTTCGCCACGCTGCCTGTCGATCTGGAGGAGGCGGCCATCCTGGACGGGTGTTCGCCGTGGGGTGTCTACTGGCGGATCCTGTTGCCGCACGCCAAGCCGGCGGTGATGGTGCTGGCGGTGCTGACCTGGATCAACGTCTGGAACGACTTCCTGTGGCCGCTGCTGATGATCCAACGCGAGTCCATCGCCACCCTTACCCTCGGTCTGGTGTGGATGCAGGGGGAGTACGTCGCCGAGTGGCCGGTGCTGATGGCGGCGTCCATGCTCATGCTGGCGCCGCTGGTCGTGATCTATGCCGTGGCGCAGCGCGCCTTCGTCAGCGGTATCGCGGCCACCGGCTTCGGTGGACGGTAGTCAGGGGACCGCGGTGGCTTCGGTGACGTTCGACTCGGTGACCCGGCACTATCCCGGCGCGCAGCGCCCGGCGCTGGACGCGCTGGAGCTGTCCGTCGATGACGGTGAATTCATGGTGCTGGTGGGGCCGTCCGGCTGCGGCAAGACGACGACGCTGCGGATGCTGGCCGGCCTGGAACCCGTTGACGCGGGCCGTATCCGCATCGGCGACGAGGACGTCACCCAGACCGATCCAGGCGATCGTGACATCGCGATGGTGTTCCAGAACTACGCGCTGTACCCGCATATGACGGTGGCGCAGAACATGGGGTTCGCGCTCAAGGTGGCCAAGACCCCGAAGACGGAGATCCGCGCCCGGGTGGCCGAGGCCGCCGAACTGCTGGGCCTGCAGTCGCACCTGCAGCGCAAACCCAAGGATCTGTCCGGCGGTGAACGGCAGCGGGTCGCCATGGGCCGCGCGATCGTGCGCCGCCCGCAGGTCTTCCTGATGGACGAGCCGCTGTCCAATCTGGATGCCATGCTGCGGGTGCAGACCCGCAACCAGGTCGCCGAACTGCAACGCCGGCTGGGCATCACCACCGTTTACGTCACCCACGATCAGGTCGAGGCGATGACGATGGGCGACCGGGTCGCGGTGTTGCGCGACGGGGTGCTGCAACAGTGCGCGCCGCCGCGCGAGCTGTACCGCGCCCCGGCGAACGTGTTCGTCGCCGGCTTCATCGGTTCGCCGGCGATGAACCTGTTCAGCGTCCCGGTCGTCGACGGCGCGGTGTCCCTGGGGGGTTACACCCTGGCATTGCCGCCCGAAATCGGCTCCGCGGCAGCGCAGCTGACCATCGGCGTCCGGCCCGAGCGGCTGCGGATCGCCGACCGCGGCATCGGCGTAGAGGTGGACTTCGTCGAGGAGCTGGGCGCCGACACCTACGTCTACGGCCGGACCGTGGACCCGCAGCCGGTGGTGGCGCGGGTTCGCGGCGGCACCGAGGTTGTGCGGGGGGAACGGCTGGCGCTGCACCTCGAGGTGGCGGACCTGCACTTCTTCGGCGCCGACGGCGCCCGGCTGGGTTGACGGCTCAGCGCGGTACGCTGCGCGTCCCCGGCCCCAGGGTGACCGCGAGGTGATGGATCATGCAGGCGAAGGCGATGCACCACGCGGCCAGCGCGATCCAGCTCTGCACCGAGCCGATGTAGTAGACGATCGGGAGGTGATCGGCCTGTCCCAGGTAGTGGCTGCCCACCCCGTACATCCCCAGCGGGAAGATCACGCTCCACCACGGGGCCTCGTAGCGCAGTGAAATGCGATGCACCACGTGTCGCCACACCCCGGCGGCGATCATCGGTGGGATCAGCCAGGTCCCGAACGCCCAGAACATCACCGACGTTCCGGCGATCAGACCGCGGGTGGCGGTGACCATCGGGGCTTCGGCCATCTCGACTATGCGGGCGCCCGCCAGCACGGTGATCGCGGTGGCACCCATCGCCACCCAATACTGCGGCACGAGATCCTCCGGCAGCAGCGGATAGAGCAGCAGGCGCAGCGCGACGAAGATTCCGGCGGCCCCGTAGAGGAACACCCCCACCGACCAGGAGCCCACCGCCAGCAGCGCCAGACTCTGATGCCAGGGATCCGGCATCTCCACTTCCAGCACGGCGGCCAGGACCGCGACGGACTGGCTGGCCACCACCCAGATGAACCAGGTGCCGTTGGCCCGCCGGACCACCGGCCGCTCCGAAGTGCCCAGCACGGCCGTCCACGGGATCAGGTAGCCGAGCACCAGCCAGGCCAGCGAGCTGATCAGCAGCAGTCCGACGGCGACATGGTTGTGGCCGTCGATGACGAGGCGCGCCCCCAATACGTTGGTGGCCGACACGAAGGTGAACAAGCCGAAAGCGCGGCCGGAGTCGTAGAGGTCGGCCCGGAATTCGTGGGGGAAGGCGATGACCCGCACCGCCGACACCACCACCAGCACCAGATAGGACACCACCGCCACCCACAACAGCAGGACCGAGATGCGGTAGGCGCTCTGGTGGTACATCGCCATCGACACCATCCCGCTGGCCATCACCAGCGCGAAATAGCCCGGATTGAGCGTCCGCACCGCCTCCCGGCGGCCGGTCGCTTGCACCACTGTCATTGCTCCCACCCGGTGTCAGCCCCTTTCATCGCATACCGAACGCGTGTTCGGTATACCACCGGACTGATTTCCGCGAAAGTGGTTAGGCGTCGATCAACACCGTTCTCTACGCTGCCGGACACCTAACCCGCAGCAGATCGTTCAACGATGTTCTTTGGCGAGCACGTCCAGCGCCAGCGTGGAGTGAGCGTAGGCGCCGCCCGCGCGCATCTCGGCGGCCACCCAGACCGCCTCCATGATCTCGGCGTCGGTGGCGCCCTTGCGGTGGGCCAGCTTGGTGTGCCCCTGAATGCAGTACGGGCACTGGGTCACGTGGGCGATGGCCACTGCGATCAGCTGCTTGGTCTTCTCCGGCAGCGCGCCCTCGGCGAACACCGCACGGGAGAACGCCTCGAAGGCCTCGTGAGTATGCGGGGTGAGCTCCTTGCGGCGGTTGTAGATCTCCGCGGTGGCCGGCGGGTACAGGCCGTCTGTCATGGTCGGTTCCTTGTCTGTGGTGCGCGCAGGCTGGATTCAGGACTTGTCGAGCAGCTGGCGCAGCACGTACTGCATGATGCCGCCGTGCCGGTAGTAGTCGGCCTCGCCGGGTGTGTCGATGCGGACCTTGGCGTCGAACTCGACATCACCGGCTTTCACGTGCACGGTGTCGGGGATGGCATCGCCCAGTGCGGTCACGCCGGTGATGTCGAAGGTCTCCTCGCCGGTCAGGCCCAGCGAGTCCGCGTCGGCGCCGTCGGGGAACTGCAGCGGGAGCACCCCCATCCCGATCAGGTTGGAGCGGTGGATGCGTTCGTAGGACACCGCCAGCACCGCCCGCACCCCGAGCAGCACGGTGCCTTTGGCGGCCCAGTCCCGCGACGAGCCGGATCCGTACTCCTTGCCGGCCAGGATCACCAGCGGGATCCCGGCGTCGAGGTAGTTCACCGACGCGTCGTAGATGGTGGTCACCGGAGCGTCCGATTGGGTGAAGTCGCGGGTGAAGCCGCCCTCGGTGTCGGGTGCCAATTGGTTGCGCAGCCGGATGTTGGCGAAGGTGCCGCGGATCATCACCTCGTGGTTGCCGCGGCGGGACCCGTAGGAGTTGAACGCCTTGCGCTCGACGCCGCGCTCGGTGAGGTACTGCCCCGCCGGGCTGTCCGGGCGGAACGACCCGGCCGGGCTGATGTGGTCGGTCGTGACCGAGTCACCGAGCTTGACCAGCACCCGCGCGCCCCGGATGTCCTCCAGCGGGGCGGGCTCGGCGCCCATGCCGTCGAAGTACGGCGGCTTGCGCACGTACGTCGAGTCGTCGTCCCACTCGAAGACGTTGCCCTCCGGAGTCGGCAACGAGCGCCAGCGCTCGTCGCCCTGGAACACGTCGGAGTAGTCGGACGTGAACATGTCCTTGTCGATCGAGGCCTCGACGACGTGGGCCACCTCCGCGGCGTCCGGCCAGATGTCGGCGAGGAAGACGTCCTTGCCGTCGTGGTCGGTGCCGATCGGCTCGGTCTGCGGGTCCCAGTCCATCGTGCCGGCGATGGCGTAGGCGACCACCAGCGGCGGTGACGCCAGGTAGTTCATCTTGATGTCCGGGTTGATCCGGCCCTCGAAGTTGCGGTTGCCGGAAAGCACCGAGACGACCGCCAGGTCGGCGTCGTTGACGACCTGGGAGACCTCCTCCGGCAGCGGGCCGGAGTTGCCGATGCAGGTCGTGCATCCGTAACCGACGAGGTGGAAGCCGAGCTTCTCCAGGTAGGGCACCAGGCCGGCCTTGGCGTAGTAGTCCATGACCACCTTGGAGCCGGGGGCCAGCGACGTCTTGACCCACGGCCGGGCGGTGAGGCCCTTGTCGACCGCGTTGCGGGCGAGCAGGGCCGCGGCCACCATGACCGACGGGTTGGAGGTGTTGGTGCAGGAGGTGATCGAGGCGATCGCCACGTGCCCGTGGTCGAGCTCGGTCTGCGTGCCGTCGGCCAGGGCCAGCGGCACCGGGTGGTGCGCTCGGTCTTCGACCTTGGTGGCGGCGCTCTCCGGGGCGTCCTGCTCGGCCTCCTGCGCCGTCTGCGTCTCGACCGCCGGGGCGTCACTGGCCGGAAAGGACTCCTTGCCGGCCTGGTCCACCGGGCCGCCCTGGTCGCCCGCCTCCGTGACGTAGTCCTTGAGGGAGTTGCGGAACGACGACTTGGCGTCGGTCAGCGAGATGCGGTCCTGCGGCCGCTTCGGGCCGGCGATGGAGGGCACGACGGTGGACAGGTCGAGTTCGAGGTACTCGGAGAACTCCGGGTCGCGGGACGGGTCGTGCCACAGGCCCTGCTCCTTGGCGTAGGCCTCGACGAGGGCGACCTGCTCGTCGCTCCGGCCGGTCAGCCGAAGGTAGTCGAGGGTCACGTCGTCGACCGGGAACATCGCTGCGGTGGAACCGAACTCGGGGCTCATGTTGCCGATCGTGGCTCGGTTGGCGAGCGGGACCGCCGCCACGCCCTCGCCGTAGAACTCCACGAACTTGCCGACCACGCCGTGCTGGCGCAGCAGCTCGGTGATCGTGAGCACGACGTCCGTCGCGGTGGCACCGGCCGGGATCTCGCCGGTCAGCTTGAAGCCGACGACCCGCGGGATGAGCATCGACACGGGCTGGCCGAGCATCGCGGCCTCGGCCTCGATGCCACCGACGCCCCAGCCGAGCACACCGAGTCCGTTGACCATCGTGGTGTGCGAGTCGGTGCCGACGCAGGTGTCGGGGTAGGCCAGGCCGTCGCGGTCGAAGACGACGCGGGCGAGGTGCTCGAGGTTGACCTGGTGCACGATGCCGGTGCCCGGCGGGACGACCTTGAAGTCGTCGAACGCGGTCTGCCCCCACCGGAGGAACTGGTAGCGCTCGCCGTTGCGCTCGTACTCGAGCTCGACGTTGCGCGCGAACGCGTCGCGACGTCCGGCGACGTCGGCGATCACCGAGTGGTCGATGACCAGCTCGGCCGGGGCGAGCGGGTTGACCTTGTCCGGGTCGCCGCCGAGGTCGACCACGGCCTCGCGCATGGTGGCCAGGTCGACGATGCACGGCACGCCGGTGAAGTCCTGCATGATCACCCGGGCCGGCGTGTACTGGATCTCGGTGCTCGGCTCGGCCTTCGGGTCCCACCCGGCCACCGCGCGCACCTGGTCGGCGGTGATGTTGACGCCGTCCTCATTGCGCAGCAGGTTCTCCAGCAGCACCTTGAGGCTGTAGGGGAGCCGGTCGGCGCCGTCGATGCCGGCCAGCCGGTAGATGCCGTAGGTCCGGTCACCGACCTGCAGCTTGCCCAGTGCTCCGAAGCTGTCCGTGCTGGTGCCGCTCATCTGCCGCTCCTTCTCGATTTATCTCGACGTCAAGATATATTGAACCACATCAGGACGTCCCCTCGCTCGCCGGGTCGTCCCGCGTCTCGCGGGTCGGACCGTCCGGCACGAGGATCGCCACGCACTCGACGTGGTGGGTGAGCGGGAAGGCGTCGAACGCCCGGAGCCGGTCGAGCCGGTAGCCCTCGTCTCGGGCGTAGCCGAGGTCGCGGGCCAGGGCCGCCGGGTCGCACGCCACGTAGGCGACGGCGCGCGGCCGCAGCGCGGCGACGTCCCGCAGCACCGACCGCCCCGCGCCGGACCGGGGTGGGTCCAGGACGACCAGATCGGCCGGCACCCGTTGCTGGACGAGCGGGCGCAGCGCGCGGTCGACCCGGCCGCGCCGGATCTCGACCTGCGGCAACCCGCGCAGGTTGCGGCGCGCGTCGGCGACGGCCTGACGGTCGGACTCCACGGCCAGCACCGCTCCCCCATCGCCCACCGCGTCGGCGAGCGCCGCGGCGAACACGCCCACGCCGCAGTAGAGGTCGACCGCGCGCTCCCCCGCCTGCGGGCGGAGTCCGTCGAGCACGGCGGCGACGAAGGTGCTCGCGGCCTCGCCGTGCACCTGCCAGAAGCCCCGGGCGGAGACCCGGAAGTCGTGGGCCCAGTCGCCCGCCGCCACTCGCTCGGTCACGTGCGGCACCGCGCCCGCGGACGACCCGACGGGTACGACCACGGCCGGCCCCTCGCTCGGCGCGACCACGTCCACCGACGTCGCGTCGGGCCATTCCCGCTCGAGGACCCCGGTGGCCACGACCTCCTCCCTGGCGATGAGGCAGTCGGTCAACGGGACGACCTCGTGCGAACGGTGCCGGCGCAACCCGGCCCGGCCGGATCCGTCCACGGCGAACTCGACCCGGGTCCGCCAGCGCAGCCCGTCGTCCGGCCGGTCACCACCCGGCATCGGCTCGACGGTCACCGGCCGGTCGAGGCCGGCCAACCGCTGCAGCTGCTCCCGCACGACCGCCGCCTTCAGCTCGCGGGTGTGCTCCGGTATGACGTGTTGCCAGTCGCAGCCGCCGCACCGGCCCGGCCCCGCATACGGGCAGGGAGGAGTGATCCGGAAGGGCGACGGCTCGAGCACCTCCACGGCGTCCGCGCGCAGAAAGCGAGAGTCGGTGCGGCCGTCGGTCACCGTCGCGCGGACGCGTTCGTCCGGGAGCGCGTGCCGGACGAACACGACCTGTCCCCCACCGTCCTGGTCGCGGGCGACGCAGTGCCCGCCGTGCGCGACCGGGCCGACATCCAGCTCGAGGATGTCCCCGACCCGGGAGCGGCTCGTCCCGGTCGGTTCAGTCGGCACGCCGCCCCCGCCGCACGGATCCGGCGGTCGGTCCCTCGAACCGGCCCTCCGCGCCCTCGGAGGAGTGCAGCTGCCACGGCACGCTCGCGACCATGACGCCGGGGGTGAACAGCAGCCGACCCTTGAGCCGCAGCGCGCTCTGGTTGTGCAGGATCTGCTCGTACCAGTGGCCGACGACGTACTCCGGGATGTAGACGACCACCACGTCCCGGGGGCTCTCCCGGCGGATGGACTTGACGTAGTCGACGACCGGTCGGGTGATCTCGCGGTAGGGCGACGCCAGCGCCTTGAGCGGCACCGGGATGTCGCGTCGATCCCACTCCTCCTGCAGCGCCTTGGTCTCCTCGGGCTCGACGTCGACCGTGACCGCCTCGAGGATGGACGGCCGCGTGGCCCGGGCGTAGGAGAGCGCCCGGATCGTCGGCTTGTGGATCTTGGAGACGAGCACCACCGCGTGCACCCGCGACGGGAGCACCGGCCGCTCGAAGTCGGCGTCGACCGCCAGCTCCTCCCGCACCAGGTCGTAGTGCTTCTTGATCGCCCGCATCGTCACGAACAGCACCACCATGGCCGCGATGGCGATCCACGCGCCCTTGGTGAACTTGGTCACGAGGACCACGACCAGGACGGTGCCGGACATGGTCGCGCCGAGCGCGTTGATCGCGCGGCTGCGCATCATCCGCCGCCGCACCCGTCGGTCCTTCTCCCGGCGCAGCAGGCGGTTCCAGTGCAGGATCATGCCGATCTGGCTGGTGGTGAACGACACGAACACCCCGACGATGTAGAGCTGGATCAGCCGGGTCACCTGGGCGTCGAACGCCACGATCAGCACGATGGCGGCGGCCGCGAGGATGAGGATGCCGTTGCTGTAGGCGAGCCGGTCACCGCGGGTGTGCAGCTGCCGCGGCAGGAACCCGTCCTTGGCCAGGATCGACGCCAGCACGGGGAACCCGTTGAACGCGGTGTTGGCCGCCAGCACGAGGATGACCCCGGTGGCAGCGATGGTGAAGTAGAAGGCCGGCGGGAAGTTCGAGAAGACCGCGTGGGACAGCTGCCCGACGACCGTGTGCTGGTCGTACTCGACCCCGTTCGGGAAGGTGACCACGCCCGGAGCGGTCTGCGTGCCCTGCATCCCGTCGAGCGTGAGCCGGGACATGTCGGAGTCCGGGTCGACGTAGCGCAGGTGGGTGACGTTGGCGAGCACGACGATGCCGATGAGCATGGTCACCGCGATGGTGCCCATCATCAGCAGCGTCGTCGCGGCGTTGCGGCTCTTGGGTTTGCGGAACGCCGGCACGCCGTTGCTGATCGCCTCGACCCCGGTCAGCGCTGCCGAGCCGGAGGCGAACGCGCGCAGGACGAGGAAGGCCCCGGCTGCGGTGCCCAGACCCTGGGTGAACACCTGGTCGGACGTCACGCCGAAACGCGCGCTCTCCACGGCCGGCAGCGAACCGAAGGCATACCGGGCCAGACCCCAGACGGTCATCCCGATGATCGCGATCATGAAGCAGTAGGTCGGGATGGCGAAGGTCTTGCCGGACTCGCGGACGCCCCGGAGGTTGATGGCCGCCAACAGCAGCACCAACCCCACCGCGAACGGCATCTCGTGGCCGTTGACGACGTCGATGGCGGCGGCCGCGTTCTGCACCCCGGACGAGATCGACACCGCGACCGTGAGCACGTAGTCCACCAGCAGGGCGCTGGCGACGGTCAGCCCGGCCGTGGACCCGATGTTCGTCGTCGCGACCTCGTAGTCCCCGCCGCCCGACGGGTAGGCGTGCACGTTCTGCCGGTAGGACGCCACGATCGTCAGCATCACCACGGCGACGGCCACGGCCACCTTCCAGGAGAAGGCGTAGGCGGACAGCCCGGCCACCGACAGCATGATGAAGATCTCGTCGGGGGCGTAGGCGACCGACGACAGGGCGTCGCTGGCGAACACCGGCAACGCGATCCGCTTGGGCAGGAGCGTCTCGCCGAGACGGTCGCTGCGCATCGCGTGACCCACGAGGAGACGCTTCAGGATCCGGCCCGATGTCGACACGATCGGCAAGTGTAGGACGGCGCCGGTCGCGGTGTACGGTCGCAGCGTGCACTTCGTGATCATGGGCTGTGGCCGCGTGGGGTCCATGCTGGCGGGCAACCTGGAGGACCAGGGCCACGACGTCGCCATCATCGACCAGAATCCCGCGGCGTTCCGGCGTCTGGGGGCCTCCTTCGAGGGCCGCACCGTCACCGGTCTGGGGTTCGACCGGGACACCCTCAAGGAGGCCGGGATCGAGGAGGCCTACGCCTTCGCCGCGGTGAGCAGCGGGGACAACTCCAACGTCATCGCCGCCCGGGTGGCGCGGGAGACCTACGGCGTGGAGCACGTCGTGGCCCGGATCTACGACCCCGGCCGCGCCGAGGTCTACCAGCGGCTGGGCATCCCCACCGTGGCCACGGTGCGCTGGACCGCCGACCAGACGCTGCGCCGGCTCCTCCCCCTGGGCTCCGTGCCCGAGCACACCGATCCGAGCGGCAACATCGTGCTGGCCGACGTCCCGGTGCACATCGACTGGGTCGGCCAGCGCATCGGCAGGATCGAGGAAGTCGCTGGGGCGCGCATCGCCTACGTCACCCGCCTCGGTGAAGGGATGCTTCCGGGCGCGGACACGGTCTACCAGGAGGGTGACCTGGTGCACCTGGTCACCACCTCCGACGAACTGCCCGTCGTCGAGCAGCGACTCGACCAGCCGCCTCCCGCGGTGTGACCACGGCCTGACCAGGAAAGGACCACGGCCCCATGCGTGTCGTCATCGCCGGCGCCGGAAGCGTCGGCCGCTCCATCGCCCGCGAGCTGTTGCACAACGGGCACCAGGTGCTGCTCATCGACAAGGCCGCCGACGACGTCCAGGCGCGCCGGATGCCGCAAGCCTCGTGGCTGCTCGCCGACGCCTGCGAGATCAGCGCCCTGCGCGAGGCCGGTCTCGCCGACTGCGACACCGTCGTCGCGGCGACCGGGGACGACAAGGCCAATCTGGTGGTGTCGTTGCTCGCCAAGACCGAGTTCGGCGTCCCGCGCACGGTGGCCCGCGTGAACAACCCCAAGAACGAGTGGCTCTTCGACGAGGCCTGGGGGGTCGACGTCGCCGTGTCCACGCCGCGGCTGATGACCGCGCTGGTCGAGGAGGCCGTCAGCGTGGGCGACCTGGTGCGGATCTTCCAGTTCCAGCAGGGCAAGGCCACCATGGTGGAGCTCACGCTGCCCGACGGCAGCCCCAGCGCCGGCCAGCGGGTCGGCGACCTCGACCTGCCACCCGAGTGCGTCCTGGTCGGAATCATCCGCGAGGACAACGCCATCGCCCCGACGCGGGACGACACCATCGAGGTCGGCGACGAGCTGTTGTTCATCGCCACGCAGGACACCGAGGACGACCTCGAGCAGCGGCTCAGCCCGGGCACCCGCCCCACCCGCCCCGAGGAGTGATGCCCTTTGCCGCGCTCCTCCGCGGTTATTCGTCGCTCAAGGCGGTGTTGCCGCGCACCAGGATGGCGCCCATGACGGCCAGCGCGACCACGTAGGCCGGCCAGGACAGCACGATCTTGGCGACCCCCAGCAGGGCGACCTGGTCGGCGAAGTAGAGCGGCAGCATGATCGCCACCCGCACCGCATACAGGCCCACCAGGACGAGGGTGAGCCGGCTGCAGACCCGCACCATCGCGGCGTTGCGGCGCCAACCGAGCGGGTCCTCGGCCAGTTGCGGGTCACCGGCGGCGACGATGAACCCGACCAGCGGCCATCGGCCGAGGACCGACACGATGCTGAGCAGGCCGAAGCCGATGCTGCCGAGGATGCCGGGCAGGAACGCGTCCTCCGCCTGCCCGCTGCGCAGCGCGAAGAACGCCGCGATCGCGGTCGCGACGGCGGCGGACAACACGTAGCGCGGCGTCTGGCGCATGACCAGCCGGACGGCGAGCAGCAGCACCGCCACCCCCACCGCGGCGTAGACCGCGGTGCGGACATCGTGCCGCCAGACCCACGCCACCACGAATGCCGCCGTGGGCAGCGCGGTCTCGAGGGACCCGCGCCAGCCGCCGAGAGCCGCCGACAGGCGGGCCCGGATCAGCCCTTCGACGGTCTGGTCCGCCGCAGCCACCGCGTCCACCGGTTCAGTGCCCACGGCCGGGCATCAGCTCGTAGGCGGGGTTGAACATCGTCGGGGTGTCGCGGACCGAGCACACGTTGCCGCGCGCAGTGAGAAAGGTGCCGGGTTCGATCCCGCGGATCCGGCGCCGACCGAGCCACACGAGGGTCATCAACCGGGTGCCGTCATCGAGCTCCACCGCCATGGCGGGCACCCCTTCGCGGGGCCGGAGGGTGACGCTGCGCACGACGCCGCAGACGCTGGCCTCGCGCCGGTGGGGCACGTCGGCGATCCGGGTCACGCCCGGGCGTTCCGACTCGACCTGCAACTCGGCCACCTCGGCCTCGTCCTGGGTGCGGGACAGTCGGGTCACCAGCTGCTTCAGGCGCGCCCCCGCGCCGCTTGGCCGGCCTTGCTCAGGCACGTGACTCTCCTGCGTTGCTCAGCGGGTACTCAACGGGTCTCGGTGATCTCGGGACCGCGTTCGAACGGGTTGAGGTCGTCCGCACTGGGGCGGTTGCCCTCGGCGTCGGCGTCGTCCGCTCCCGCGGCACCGTCCTCGCCGGCCTCCCCCTCGGCACCCTCACCGGTCACCTCGGCGGGCAGGCGCAGCTCCAGCAGCTCGCGTGGCGCCATCGCGTCCGGGCCGCGCACCACCACGGTCTCCTTGACCAGCTCCATCATCCGGGCCGCCTCGTCCGGATCCGAGCCGGCTGCCCCGGACAGCACGGCTCGCAGGAACCAGCGCGGCCCGTCGACGCCCACGAAGCGCACCGGCGAGAAGACCGTGCGTCCGTCGCTGCCCCGTCCGGGCATCCGGGTCTGCAGCTCCAGGCCGAGCAGGCCGTCCACCTCCTCGGCACTGCCGCCCTGCGAGACGATGCTGTCGACGATCTCGCCGCGCACCTCGTCCCAGATGCCGCTCGACTTGGGGGCCGCGAACGCCTGCAGCTGCACCGCGGAGGATCCCACCGCCGCGGTGACGCCGACGATGGTCTGCGTCTCCTGGTCGACCTCGACCCGCAGCTCCATCCCGGGCCGACCGGCGATCCACAGGCCGCCCAGGTCCAACCGGCCGGCGAGCCCGTCCACCTCGGACTCGTCGTACGGTCCCTCGGAGCGGTCGATCGGCCCCGACGGGGTCGTCACCGCCGGGGAGCCCTCGACGGACTCGTCCCGGGTCTCCTCCTCCGGCGCTGCGTCGTCCGTCTCCGCGTCGACCGCACCGGTCTCGGCCGCATCCGGCTCGAGCTCGTCCTCCGGCTCCGGCTTCTCGCCCGGCACGGCGTTGGTCGTCGCCCGGCCGGCGGCGCGGTGCCGCCCCCGCCCGTTGTCCTTGCGGCTGAAGATGCCCACTGTCTCTCGTCAGTCCTTCGTCGTCGTCCGAGGCGTCGCCGCCGTCGCCGTCTCCTGCGTCGCCGGGGAGCCGAAGCCCCCGCTGGCCCCGTGTCCAGTGTCCCCCCGATGGCTACCCGGAAGCGAGTCGACCTCGGTGAACGCGACCTCACACACCTGCTGCACGACGAGCTGGGCCACCCGGTCGCCGCGGCGCACCGTGAACGCCTCGTGCCGGTCGGTGTTCACCAGGTTGACCTTGATCTCCCCCCGGTAGCCCGCGTCGACCGTCCCCGGACCGTTCAGCGTGGTGACCCCGTGCCGGGCGGCGAGACCCGAGCGCGGGTGCACGAACGCGGCATACCCCGCCGGCAGCGCCAGCGCGACGCCGGTCGGCACGAGCGCGCGCTCCCCGGGCCCCAGGGTGGTCTCCTCCCGGGCGTGCAGATCCACGCCGGCATCACCCGGGTGCGCCCGGCACGGCACCGGCAGGTCGGGGTCGAGCCGCTGCAGGAGCACCGGCACGACGTCAGGTTCGGTCACGAGGAGCGACCCTATCCGACCCGGGCGCCGCGGCCGTCCAGCATCGGATCAGGCCGCGCAGTCGCGGCAGACCGGCTGCCCGCCCACTTCCTTGGCCAGCTGGCTGCGGTGGTGGACCAGGAAGCAGCGCGAGCAGGTGAACTCGTCGGCCTGCCGCGGGAGCACTCTGACCGAGAGCTCCTCGCCGGACAGGTCGGCACCGGGCAGCTCGAAACCTTCCGCCTGCTCGGTCTCGTCGACGTCGACACTGGATGAGCTCTTGCTCACCCGCCGTGACTTGAGCTCCTCGATGGAGTCCTCGGCGGAGTCGTCGTCGGTCTTGCGTGGTGCGTCGTAATCGGTTGCCATTTGTGGGGGGACCCTTCCCTCGGATCTGCTGGGGCCGGAACGGATCGTTTTCACCGGACGAGCCGGCGTCGTGCGGTCTGCCGTGACAACGCGGAGAGGGGCGCGTTTGTGCCCATCTTGCGCGCCGGATTGTGCCTCATCGCCCTCGGCCGTCGGTCACCGGGGTCCCCAATTCGACGCGGCGGCGCCGGGATGTGATCCAGATCGCTCCCCGGGACCCGTGAAAAAAGTCGCCGTCGTCCCCCACTCGTGACACGATTATTCCCGGTCGGGCCGATCTGCCCTGCCCGAGTCCACGTCGCTTCGCCCGATCGGCGGATGAGCGACTTCGAAGGAGTCTGATGTCCACCGCGCCCAACACCGCTGCCCCGACTGCAGGCGACGACAAGCTCGACGCCGCGGTCCTCAAGGTGGCCGGCGTGGTCGTGCTCGGCGCGATCATGTCCATCCTCGACATCACGGTCGTGAGCGTCGCGCTGCCGACGTTCCAGTCCGAGTTCGACGCGACCTACGCGACCGTCGCCTGGACGATGACCGGCTACACGCTGGCCCTGGCCACCGTGATCCCGCTCACCGGCTGGGCCGCGGACCGGTTCGGCACCAAGCGGCTCTACCTGCT